>NZ_WTKW01000056.1:0-16390 GCF_011378745.1 Pseudoalteromonas sp. Z1A6 | reverse complement strand
AAAAGCGCAATAAATTGCGCTTTTCTAATACAAAAAAATGCTGTTAGTTTAATTAACCGCCTAGTAAACTAATCGCGGCTTGTGGCACTTGGTTTGCTTGCGATAAGATTGACGTGCCCGCCTGTTGCAAGATTTGATTTTTAGTCATATGCGCAGTCTCTACTGCGAAGTCGGTATCTTGAATACGGCTGCGTGATGCAGATACATTTTCAGCAATATTAGCAAGGTTACTAATTGTATGACTAAAGCGGTTTTGTACCGCACCTAAACCTGCACGTTGAGAGTCAATATTAGCTATTGCGTTATCAATTACTGATAATGCATCCTGCGACCCTTTTTGGCTGGTAATATCAATATCCGCTGCATTTTCTAAAGCACTTGTTACTTTAGTATTAACAGCATCAACAAAAGTAGTACCTGTTGTGCTAAAGGTATCTGATGAATTTAATTGGATAGCTCCAGCTATTCTGCCTGAGTCAGTTCCGCCTGTTGCAATAGTAACTGTATCACCATCTGTGCCATCATAGCCTTGGGGGATAATACCTAAGGTAGAACCCGTGCCGCCAGTAAAACCAACAATTTCAATATCTGCACCACTATTATCTGAAACAGACAGCACACCATTATCAATAGTTGCTGTAACACCATGCTCATCTGTTCTACTGTTAATAGCTTCAGCCATTGCTTGTTCGTCACCTGTTGCAGTTCCTGTTGCTACAAATGACACTTTTTCGCCGTTCAACTCAAAACTGACAGACTCACCTGCTGTCGTTTGTGTGCCCGTAATATCTAAACGCGCTTCTGTTCTGGCTTGTGCTGAAACACCTGTAGCACCTGTTACCTGATTTATTAAATCAGCAGCCTCTTCAGCACTAGCGCCAGCTGGAATAGCTACAGTAGAGTCTTCTCTTCCAGAGATTGCTAAATTACCATATGCTATTGTACTTGCAGCAAGCGTACCGGTGCCCGTTTCATTTACTTGACCAAAACCATCGACAGTAGTTGCAGATTGCAGGTTAGTTTGATTTGCACCGATTTTTTCTGCTGCCACACTTGAAAGTGATACATTTATTGTTTCGTTAGCGTTAGCGCCAACCTGAAATGTTTTGCTACCGTAGCTGCCATCTAATAATTGTTGTCCACCAAATGAGGTGGTATCGGCTATACGTGTCAATTCAACCTGTAAAGCTGATACTTCTTTTTGCAGCGCTTCACGATCTTCTGGTGAATTAGATCCGTTTGCTGATTGAAGTGCAAGTTCACGCATTCTTTGTAAAATACTTGTTGATTCACTCATTGCACCTTCAGCTGTTTGCGCCATTGAAATACCATCATTAGCATTTCGTTGAGCAACTGCTAGGCCATTTATTTGCGATGTTAATCTGTTTGAAATTTGTAGACCTGCGGCATCATCTTTTGCGCTATTGATACGCATACCTGATGATAAACGCTCCATCGAAGTTGCTAAGCCTTCACCTGATTTAGTTAAGTTACGTTGTGCGTTTAGTGACGACACATTAGTATTTACTGTTAATGCCATTTTACCATCTCCTAGGTTTAAACAGAGTGTGGTTCAACACGATTTAACAGGAACCACTGTTCGATAATTTCTTATAATAAGAAAAGCATTTACTGTGCCAACTTTAATTTATTTATAACTCATTGTTTTTAATGGCAAATATACAGCTTGTTAAATTGTAAATAAAGAGTGAAGTTGTTTCGGTGGGAGTGACATTTTTTTGCCGCAATTTTGTAGATAGTTATTGCCGCTTTAAAGTAGGTAAAGCGGCAAGGTATTTCTGCTTATAATCTGCTTATAACTTGCTTATAAGTAATCGAATAACGAGAGGTTAGTTAAACGGCCAAAAGTTGCTTGCGATGCTTGCAGTGCCGTTTCTTGTTTGGTTAGTTCGCTAATAGCTTCTGCCATGTCTACTTCGACTAAATCAGAAAGGTTACTTTTGTTTTGAATATCTTGTGCAAGGTTAGAGTCGCTAACGCTATCAACTGCGTTCATACGCCCACCTAAACTTGCTTGGGTAAACACAACTTGTTCACTGGCATTTTGTAATTGCACTAAGCCATCGGCTAACACTTCTTGAAAATCATCACCTTCAAGTGTGCCATCATTTAAACCTGTAATAAGTGATTGTAATGTATTGAGTACGTTTTCTTTGCCTGGCTTTTCAAGGCTAAAATCAAGCTGCCCAGGTGCTGAACCTTCAAATTCAATCTTCATACCTGCAAAATCGATTGGCTCATCTGTAACCTCACCCGTTACTGCGGGGGTTAGTGCTGCGCCGTCTCGGTATATTTCGTAGGTTTGTGGATCAGTTGCTGTAGCACCTGGGCTTACTAATACACTATAAGTATTTGCTGTTGCTGAAGCTGTTGGGTCTGCGTTGTAATTTGCTTGATGAAATTTATCAAACTCAGCTTGGCCGTCAACATATACACTTGCCGCTGTAATAGAGCCTGAAACACTTGCCGTGTTAGATTCTACATTTAATCGCGCGTTAGTTTTTTCAAACGTATCAAAACCGTTATCACTCGCTTTAATCGATACACCTTCAGCTATAGTTATTTGGTGCTGGCCTTGGTCGCCATTATAGGTGTACTCACCCGCTGCAGAATCAAACTGATATGGCTGCGTACTGTCTTGGTATCCTGAAAATATGAATTTTCCGTCTTCTGATCGGGTGTTCATTAAGTTAGCTAACGTTTGTTGAATGCCGCTAAGTTCTGATGCAATCGATTTTAAATCGTCTTTAGTGTACGCACCATTACCAGCTTGAATAGTGAGTTCTTGCGCTTGTTGAATATTGGTATTTATACTTTGCAATATGGTTTCCTCTGTTTCGAGGCGTCCACTTAGCTGAGCAATATTTTTTGTATATTGCTCGTTTGTTTGTATTTTATTTGAATATAGCATTCCTTGCGAAATAGCAGCTGGCGCTTCTGAGGTAGTTAAATACTTTTCACCTGTAGTTACTCGCTCTTGAGCATTTGCAACACCTTGTTGGTTGTCGAGTATTTTATTTATGTTGTTTTGGTACATTAAATTATTTGATAAACGCATAATTACCTCGCCGCATTTAATAAGGTGTCAAAAATTTCTTGAGCTGCTGCTAAAACTTGTGCTGATGCTGAATATGATTGTTGAAAACGCAGTAAATTTGCGGCCTCTTCATCAAGGTTTACTCCAGATAGTGATTCATACCATGCCTCAGATTGCTGTGCTAGAGCGTCAAATGCAGCCCCACTTGTGATTGCTTGGCCAGTTATAACACCTATATCACTCACTAATCCTGAATAAGCTTGGTTGAACGTTTTATGGTTGTCGGCCGTTGCTGTTGTTTCTACGTTTAGACGGACTAATTCACCATTTTGTAAATCAGCTAATTTTAAACCATTTCGGTTATCATCAAAGCCGCCTTCGTTAAACTCAAGTGTAAAGGTGTCGCCTGTTGCAGGTGTGCCTTCTATATCAAAATCGAATCCGTAGGTATCAAATGGAGCACCCGCTTGCGATAACATTCCTTTTGCAGGAGGCGTAATAGTAAAAGTACTCGTTCCGCTATTATCAGTAATTTGATATTCATTAGCATTACCTGTTTTAACAAGCGTTATTTCACCGTTTGTTAAGCTTGGTGTTGAAGTAAATCCACCGGAGGTAACACTTGTTACTTCTCCCGCTGAAATAGTAGCGGTACCTATATTATTTAAATCATTAGCAGTACGAATAGGCGATGCTAGTGCTAAATCTTCTGCGCGCCCTGTTGCAAGTGTAATGCTTGAAGCAGCATCTGAATTAAGCTTTATTTGAAATTGATCACCCTCAACACCTGCCCCAGACACATTTACTTGAAGGCCAAATGATTCTCCGGTAGTAATAGTCGATGAATCAATAACACCTGTCGATATATCAGCAAGTGAAGGCTGCCCTAACGGATCGCCTTTGTTATCTATAGGCTGAATACTTACTTCATTAGCATTGCCTGTATAGGTAATAATAAAGTCACTGGCAGGGAGTTCACTGCCCTTACCTGGCTCTACCGTTGCAGTCATACCGGCAGTACCTGTGTTAGCTTGATACGCATAAGCGCCAACGGTAGGAATATTAAAAATATTACCCCCTAGCTGACCTGTTGCATCCATACCCAATTTGTTTTGTTCGTTAAATGCATCAGCTATCGCTAAGCCCATTTGACCAATTTGGTTTTGCGCAGGGACTAATATGTCATCTCTAAAAGCAAGTAAGCCGCCAATTTTTCCTTTAAGCTTACTTACATCAACTTCAAGCGGCACTGCTTTGCCACCATTAACGTCAAGCGTGAATTCTTTAAAATTAGGATCGGGGTCGCCTGTCATCGAAAATAAGTTAAATGCGCCATTTTGCATAACCACCGCTTCGCCTGTGCCCATAAAAACGAGTTTTTCGCCATTTGGACCATCAAGCGTTTCTATGTCTATTAGCTCTGATAAGTCGCGTATTGCTTTATCGCGTTCGTTATAGGTAGAGCTCGCATCTGCGGCGTTATTAGTGCCATTAACTGCTGCAATATTTTGATTTAGCGTGCTAATACTTTGAATTAGTGAGTTTGCTTCATCTGAAAATATTTCGAGCTGCTCGTTCACTACACTTTTTTGATCAAGCACGATGCCCGAAAGTCTATCCATTTGATCAATTAAGCTTTGCGCATCTGTCATTACTAATGAGCGGGCAACGGTAGATGACGGCTGATTAAGCGCTTCTTGCACGTTATTAAATAAAGAGTTAATTCCGGTCGAAAGGTTGTTCGACTCTTCAGAAAAAATAGTATCAACTCGATTAGCCTCAGTAATAAACTGATCGAAAAACGATTTATTAGAGGTGTCACGATTTAGCTGTGACTGAGCAAACTCGTTTAGTAATCGGTATGTTTCGCCTCGCCCTACTTGGTTATCAACCATAGTGGTAAATTCAGTACGCTCACGTACGTAGCCTACGGTATTTACATTGGCGATATTTTTACTTGTCGTTTGCAATAGCTCCGAGCTTGCTCTAACCCCAGAACTGGCAATGTTTAATAAATTAAACGACATGTTACTCTACTCCTTGGCGGATCACGTTTGCCGCAATGTCTTTTAGCTGACTGCTATTGAGTACTTTTTTTATTTTGCTGGCATAATTTGGATCGGTTGCATAACCTGCTTTTTGTAATGAATCTAAAAAGTCATTTGGTTTTGCTGTATTTTGTAATGCTTCTTTGTAGCGTGGGTTTTGCGTTAAAAAATCAACGAAGTCGTTCACGCTATCTTTAATTGAATCGTAGGCTCTAAAGCTGGCTTGTTTTTTAACGGGTGTGCCTTGTTCAAACTCAAGCGTTACTTTACTTGCTTTGTCACCTTCCCAGCTTTTATCTGACTTAATATTAAATAAGTTATTTGAGCTGCCACCGTCACTTTTATTAATAATGTGTTTACCCCAACCGGTTTCAAGTGCCGCTTGTGCGACCATTACCGCTGGGTTTAAACCAATTTTTTGCGCTGCAGTTTTAGCGTGTTCCCATACTGAACTTACAAACTCTTCTGCATTTTTAAATGTTGGGCTATCGGTTTTAGACTCTGCAGTATTAACCTTAGGCTCAGCAATATCGGCTTTAGTACTCTTAACGATAAGATCGGGTTGCTTATTTTTTTGCTCATGAGGAAGAGCTGATCCGACTTGCGTATCGCTGAAAATATCGTTGGTTGTTCTAAGCACCGAGCCTGGCATAAAGTTTTTAGACTCAGGCGATAACTGCTGAACAATTAAATCGGCAAGGCCTAACGAGCCATTTGATGAAAGCTCTGTAGAAAGTTGCTGATCGTGCATTTCTTCAAAAAACTTTACGCCACTTGAATTAAATGGACTGTCTTTATCTTCAAATGCTTCGTTAGCTTTGCGCATTCCTTTGAGCAACATTTGCGTAAAAATAGCTTCAAATTGTGCGGCCGCTTTTTTGAGCGCAGCTTTAGAGGCATCAGTTGATGCATCGCCACTCGTTAAGGCTTCTTTACGAAGTAAATCTAAGTTGCCTAAATCAAAAAAGTTTTGTTTATCGAGGTGATTAGTTTCCATCGGCTTTTTGACACAAAATGAATAATGCAGTTAAAAATGCAAAAATTGAGCCACTACCGATAAAACGAGGAAGATAAAAATAATAAACTTAAGTTGCTGTAAATAAAAAGCCCTATATCTAGGGCTTAAGTAATACGTTATTTATTGGCTTGGGTTATTTATATAACAACTAACTGTCCGTTAATTGCGCCGGCTTCTTTTAGTGCTTCTAAAATAGCCATTAAGTCACCAGGCGCTGCGCCTACTTCGTTAATTGCGCGAACTAAATCGTCAAGGCTTACACCTGGATTAAATACAAAGGCGCGCGAGTCGTCTTGATTTACATCAATAATACTTTGCTGTGTAACAACTGTATCACCGTTTGCTAGCGGGTTTGGTTGTGACACATTTTGTTGCTCTGCAATTGTTACTGTTAAGCCACCATGAGTTATAGCCGCAGGCTGAAGCTTAACGTTTTTGCCAATGACAATTGTACCGGTGCGCGAGTTAACTATAATTTTAGCGGCCATGTCAGCGGGCTTAAATTCTAAGTTTTCGAGTGTTGATAAATACGATACACGCTGAGATGCATCGCGTGGTGCTATAACACGAATAGAAACAGAATCAATTGCTTGTGCGCTATTTGGGCCAACTAAGTCATTAATTGTTTTTTCTAGGCGTTTTGCCGTTGTAAAGTCTGGGCGGTTTAGGTTGAAGGTAATGTAATCGCCTTGCATAAATGGGCTTTCTACAGTGCGTTCAACTGTTGCGCCATTTGGTATACGACCAACTGTAGGGGTGTTAATTACAACCTTACTACCATCAAGGCCTTGTGCACCTAAGCCACCGACAATTAAGCTACCTTGTGCAATAGCGTACACGTTACCGTCTACACCCTTTAAAAAAGTTTGTAGTAAAGTACCGCCACGTAAACTGCCTGCACTACCAATAGAAGAAACCGTAATATCTATTGTTTGCCCGGGCTTTCTAAATGCGGGTAACTCTGCATGCACAGCAACAGCGGCAACATTTTTAATTTTAGGACTTTGAGTTGAAGGCAGCGTAATACCAAAGCTGTTCAACATGCCTCTAAAACTTTGTTGTGTGTATGAGTTTTGCTCGCCAGTGCCTGGTAAACCAACCACTAAGCCATAACCAACTAATTGGTTAGAGCGTACGCCTTCAACCATAGACACATCTTTTATGCGCTCAGCACTGGCAGTAAACTGCCAACCTAATAACACAACTAAACATAAAGCTTTAAGGCTATTCATGTTGTTACCCTCTAAAATGGAAACAGCGAACTGCTAAAGAAACGTGTAAGCCAACCAGGACTTTGCGCTTCTTGCGTTTGCCCTTTACCTGAGTATTGAATACGTGCATTAGCAATGCGGTTTGATTCAACCGTATTATCGGCGCTTACGTCTTGAGGGCGTACTAGCCCTTCTAAACGAATAAACTCTTCACCGGTATTAAGCGTTAGCCATTTTTCGCCGCGAATAACTAAGTTACCATTAGGTAAAACGCGCATTACATTAACCGAAATATCGCCCACTAAGCTGTTTGATTGGTTTGATTTTGAATCGCCCGTAAACGACGAATCGCTACCAATGCCAAACTGAATACTATCGCCACCTATATTTACAGGTAGACCACCTAAGCCAATCACTGGGTCTAAGCTTGCGTCGGTTTCTTTGTCTGTTTCTGTTTTAGCGGCTTTTGTTGCTTGAGTAGACTCTTGCAATTTAACCGTAATTATATCGCCAGTACGTAGCGCTTTTTTATCAGAATATAAGTCGTTTGATGTATGAGTATTAAACAATGAACCTGTGGCTACCAGCGGCTCTAAAATAGGCTCGGGGTACATAGGTGCGTAGTAAGGGTCGTCCTGCACTACTTCACTATTTTGCGTAGACATACAGCCACTTAAAAATAATGTGCCCGCTGTAAATAAAATAATATTACGCATAATTCCCCCTACTCTATTAAAGCTGTTGATTGATATAACTCATCATTTCGTCAACGGCCGAAATTACTTTTGAGTTCATTTCGTAAATACGCTGAGTTTCAATTAGGTTTACGAGCTCTTCAGTTACATTTACGTTTGAAGTTTCGAGTGAGCCTTGAATAATGCTACCTAACCCTTCAACACCAGGATTACCTTGTACCGGCGCACCACTTACAGCGGTTTCGGTATAAAGGTTTTGACCAATTGGCTCAAGGCCCGACGGATTAATAAAATCACTAATAGTAAGCTGACCAATGACCACGTTATCGGCTTGGCCTGCAACACGTACAGATACTTCGCCGTCTTGCGAAACCGTAATTGATTGCGCGTCATCAGGTACATTCATTTCTGGCTGAATAACGTAACCTGCGCCCGATGTTACAATTCGTCCATCGCCATCGGTAGTAAACTGACCATTGCGCGAGTAAGCAATATTGCCATCTGGTTGCAGTACTTCAAAAAAACCTTCACCAGAAATCATCCAATCTAGTGAATTTTCGGTGGTCAACATGTTGCCTTGCGTAAACTCTTTTTGGTTAGCTACAACTTTAGCACCCGCACCTAACATTAAGCCCGATGGCATTTCGGTATCTTGCGATGAACGACCACCTGGTTGATTAATATTTTGATAAAGTAAATCTTCAAATATAGCGCGGCTTTTTTTGTAACCTACGGTACTCGCATTCGCTAAATTATTTGAGATAACCGATATATCGGTTTGTTGAGCGTCTAGCCCAGTTTTACTGATCCACAATGCTGGATTCATAATCGTGTCCTCATTTTAAAGTTAAACTATGCGTAATAACTGATCTTGACGCTCGTCAATTTCTTCAGCTGTTTTCATTAATTTCACTTGTAATTCAAATTGGCGCTGGTGGCTTATCATGTCGACCATTTCGTGAACTGGGTTCACATTCGACATTTCAAGCGAACCACTTAAAACTTTTACATTGGCAGAGGTATCTACTGTTACATTTGCTTTTGGTCTAAATAAACCATCGTTACCTTTTTCGAGCTGTGAGCTATTTGCTTCTACCACTCTAAGCGTGTCTATTTCTTCTAAAAAGTTAGCGGGGGCGCCTTGTGGTCGAACTTGAATAGCGCCATCTTGGCTAAACCCTATTTTTTCGACTGGGACGGGTAAAATAACAGGCCCCCCTTCGCCAATAACTTGACGACCATGGCTGGTTACGAGCATGCCTTGAGCAGTAACGTTTAACGTACCCACTTTTGTGTAAGCTTCATTGCCTGAGGCATCTTGCACAGCAAGCCATGCGTTATCGCTCATTGCGATATCTAAGTCTCGCCCGGTTTGAACAATGCCACCCGATACCATGTTTGAACCCGGACGCTCTTGCATTGAAAATACACGTGTAGGCAAACCTTCGCCAAACGCTTGCATAGAACGTGCTTGCGCAAAGTCGGCTTTAAAACCCGTTGTATTTGCATTTGCCAAATTATTGGCTTTTAAAGCAAGCCCTTGTAGGCTTTGCTTAGCGCCAGAGGCCGCAATGTAGACCATTTTGTCCATAGTATCGACTCACATAAAAAATCTCTGAACTTATAAATGCAAAATAGGTGCCAGATTAAATTTGACGCAACATTGAGAGGTATTTAGAAGGGTTTACAAAGAGGACTTATAAAAAAGGCTGCAAAAATGCAGCCTAATATATTTAATGGGGTTTAGCTTATCGAATCTGCAAAATACTTTGCTGAATAGTTGAGTTAACCTCAAGCGCACGTGAGTTTGCTTGGTAATTACGCTGTGCAGTAATTAAGTCTACGAGTTCATTAGTAAGGTTTGTATTTGATTGCTCAAGCGCTGATGAGTTAATTCCACCAAATGTACCCGAACCAGCTTCACCCGCTACAGGTTCACCTGAATCAATACTTTGCTTCCAGCTTGTATCACCCACTTGTGATAACCCTTGTGAATTTGGAAAACGTACCATAGCCACTTGGCCTAGGAATGTTGAGTCACCATTACTGTAAGAAGCGACAATTTTACCGTCTGTTCCTATATCAATTCCGGCTAAACGACCAACCGTTGAGCCATCTTGATCGAGTGCTTTTACTTCAAAACCACTTGAATACTGAGTTGGGATACGTCCTGCCGTGTTATTTTCATCGCGCCAGTTAAGCTCAATACCAGTACCTGGGAAAGTTGCACCATTGTCTAGTAATGTTGATAAACCAGCACCAGAACCCGCTGGTAGTAGTATTTCATCAAAAGTAGTTGTATTTGTATTTGCCACACCACCTGTTGTTGATGGTAAACCACTTGAGTTAAAACCAAGGGTGGTAAGTGGTGTATAAGGCGCGGTTTGTTCTCCACCAGTTGTGCCATCAACTACTTTGCCATCGAGTGTTGCGTATACTTCCCAACTGTTATCTGTACCACCTGCTGCGGCATCATCTTCTTTAGCAAAAAAGTATTGTAAAATATGTGGTTCACCTAATGAATCATATACCGTTGTTGACGTAGATGAGTTATAAGTACCACTAGACGTAGGGTCAAAATCTAGACCTGTTGGATCCGCCGTTGCATCTAAGTTAAACGACAAAAATACATTTTCTGTTGCGCGAGGTGAACCAGACGAATCAGGGATTTGAATTGGATCAGTTGTGCTCAAACTTACCGACGTTGTATCACCTGTAGATGAGTCAACAGGGAATGCTTGTAAAAAGTTACCTTTTGCGTCAACCATAAAGTTATCTTGGTTAAGCTTAAATGCACCCGCACGTGTATATGTTAAATCTTGCGAAGATAAATCGTCGGTCATCGCAAAATAACCTTCACCAGTGATTGCTAAATCAAGTGAGTTATTTGTAAATTGTAGTGAGCCTTGGTGAAACTGCTGCGCAACCATGGTTGTTTGCACACCGTCACCATTTTTAGTCTTACCAGAGCTAAACACTGATGAAGCGTAAACATCGGCAAACTCAGCGCGTGACTCTTTAAAACCTGTGGTATTAACGTTTGCAATATTATTTGCCGTTACGTCTAAATCTTTTTGCGCGGCAGCAAGGCCGGTTAATGCAATATTGAAGCTCATAATTCACCTCTAACCTGTTAGTCTGTGGCCTGCTAGCAGGCGAAAAATACTAAAATTTATTACGCGATTTCTGCTACATCTGTCAGCCTAACCGCACCTTCTTTAGTGTTAATAATAATGCCACTTGAGCCATTAATATTAACGCTTTCAATGTTCTTGAATGTAGCAATGGGCAAGCTTGAAAATTCGCCGTCAGTACTTCCTTCGGCGGTTACTGAGTATTCACCTTCAGGTAAACGCTCACCGGCTTCATTTTTGCCATCCCACGCAAAACGTACTGCACCTGCTGATTGAGAACCCATATCAATAGTTCTCACTAGCTGACCTGATGCATCTGTCACTTTAATTTTTAAGTTATCAACGGCTTCTTCTGCCACTGCAGAGCCTCTGGCATCACCCGTTTCATTTAAATCCAGGGTGTTTGACTCAAGTAAAGCTTGCTTGCCAACAAGTGTTGATGCTTGCAATGCTGAATTTGATGTCATAGATGACGCTAAGCTATCAAAATTTGAATTTAAATCGCTGATGCCTTGCGCCATTGTGAAACTAGTCATTTGCGCAATCATTTGATCGTTATCCGCAGGGTTACTGGGATCCTGAAACGATAATTGCTGAGTTAACAAAGAGAAAAAGTCTTCTTGTGTTAACGCATCACTCTCATTATCACTGGTCGCTACTTGCGATTCTTGCCAGCGTATAGAGTCTAAATAGGATGAAGATGTACTAATATCGTTACTCATAACCTACCCTCGGTTACCGCTGCCCTAGCAACAGTGTTTTACTTAGCATTTGCTTTGCTGCATCAGCAACTTGCACGTTTGTTTGGTAAGAACGAGAGGCAGAAATCATATTTGCCATCTCCTCTACAACATTGACGTTGGGTTTATAGATATAGCCATTTTCATCCGCACTTGGATGGTTTGGGTTATATTCAATTTGTAATGGTGCATTACTTTCAACAATGCCCAAAACTTTCACACCAACTGCGGAGCCCTGTTGGTTACTTACTGATGCTGAAGCCTTTGTTAGCTCAGCCGCAAATACAGGTTGGCGCGCTCGGTACGTTTTGTCTTGAGATGAACTAATGGTATTAGCATTAGAAATATTACTAGCTGTAGTATTTAAGCGAACGTTTTGTGCGCTCATACCCGAACCTGCAATATCGAAAACATTATATAAACTCATAATTTTTATCCTTGACTACCGAGAGCTTTATTCAGGCCTTTAAATTTGCCGCTTAAAAATTGCAAGCTGGCCTGATACTCCATAGCATTCTGTGTATACAAGTTTCGTTCCACTTGTATATCAACCGAGTTACCATCACCTGTATCTGATTGATTTGGCAAACGAAATGATTCTGAACTGCCCATACTATGAGTACCTCCACCAATGTGTTTATCATTAGTTCTTACCATAGTATTGCCGCTTTGCTGGGTTGACCTTGCCGCTTTTAATGCAGAGGCAAAATCAATATCTTTTGCTTTATAGCCAGGCGTATCAGCGTTAGCTATATTAGTTGCAATTAATTCAGCTCGCTGTGAACGGATCAACATGGCTTGCGGATGCACACCTAATGCTTTATCAAAACTGATAGCCATAACCTTCTCCAAAAAATTGACTTACCCATGAATAAAGCAAAAAATAAGCCATTAATATTAGGATGTGTTATATTTTTATAAGGCTATGTATCTAAATAGAAAAACGACGCTTGATGCGTCGTTTTAGGGAAATGAATTAACTTAATTATTTCTTTTGGTAAATGATACCGGGGTTGCATCTAACCATATCAAATTCAGTACTTAGGCCAGTTAGGGACTCTGACGCTCCTAAAAATAAGTACCCTTTTGGGTTTAATGCTTGTGCAAACTGGTTAATAATTTTAGCCTTTATTTCAGGCGCAAAGTAAATAAGTACATTACGACAAAAAATAATATCAAACTTGCCCATTAACGCGTAAGAATCAAGCAAATTCAGGTGCCTAAAACTAACTTGTTTTTTTATTGTATCGTTTACTTGTGCCATACCATTGCCGCTGTCTTTAAAAAACTTTTTACGACGCTCTGCAGATAACCCTCTGGCAAGTGCAAGCGCGTCATATTCTGCATTTTTACACATATCAAGCATGGTATTAGATATGTCGGTACCAATAATTTGTGCACCCATACGAAGCACACCAGGTTGCTTAGTATTAAATTCAGCTACTGACATAGCTATTGAATAGGGTTCTTGTCCTGATGAGCTGGCAGCAGACCAAATTTTTAAAGGCCTTCTTAAGTCTTTAAACTCAGGAAAAAGCTTATTTTGGAGCAACTCAAACGGGTATTGATCTCTAAACCACAACGTTTCGTTTGTGGTCATTGCATCAACCACTGCGGCTCTTAATTGCCGCTCGTGAGGCCCGAGAGTTTTACTAACCAACTCCGATAAAGATCCCACATTAAATCGAGTCATTAACGGAGCAAGTCGGCTTTTAACTAAATACTGTTTGTTTTCACCTAAAACAATGCCGCATTGCTGCTCTAAAAACGAACGAAACTGGTCGTATTCACTTTGCTGCAAATCTTTATTATTCAAGTTAGTAGCACCTATTTTTGTTAATCACAATGAACCCACTTTTTAACCGCTGTTGCTAATTCGTCTGGGTTAAATTTAGCAATAAAGTCATCTGCCCCGACTTTTTCAATCATAGCCTGGTTAAAAACACCACTCAAAGAGGTATGCAAAATAACATGCAAAGGTGCAAGTTTGGGATCTGCTTTTATTTCAGCTGTTAAGGTATAACCGTCCATTTCTGGCATTTCAACGTCTGAGATAAGTAACGCTACTCGCTCAGTAATATCGTTTTTACAATCAAGCTCTGCTATTTCTTTTAATCTTATAAGTGCTTCTTTACCATTTTTGGCAAGCTCTGTTTGCACGCCTAACGGCTCTAGGGCACGTTTAACTTGATTACGCGCAACAGCAGAGTCGTCTGCAATAAATACGATACGTTCGCCTAAATCTTTTTGAATATCGCCGCTTTGTGCAACTTCAGCACTTACTTCTGTGTTTACTGGGCAAATTTCGTTGAGAATTTTTTCTACATCGAGAATTTCGACTAATTCATTTTCGATTTCGGTCACTGCTGTTAAATATGAATAACGTCCGGCGCCTGATGGTGGTGGCATTATTTTTTCCCAATTCATATTTACAATACGTTCAACTCCGCCCACTAAAAACCCTTGCACAGAGCGATTGTATTCAGCAATGATTATAAAGCTGTCTTTAATGTTGTCGATTGGGCGCCCACCTACAGCCATTGATAAATCAATTACTGAAATAGTTTGACCACGAATATGTGCAACACCACGAATATACGGATTAGATTTTGGCATGCTTGTTAGTGGAGGGCATTGCAGCACTTCTCTCACTTTAAATACATTAATACCAAAACGCTGACGCCCTCTGAGCTTAAATAAAAGTAATTCTAGGCGGTTCTGCCCAACCAACTGTGTGCGTTGGTTTACTGAGTCTAAAATGCCTGCCATTCAAATCTCCTAAAGAAAACAAATAATACGGAACGATAATTGCTTTCTATTTATAAAGCTACATAACATCGCGGGTGCGTCTACTTTTTGACGCAAAATATTTATACCCTGTTTGAAACCATAAGCATAGTCGAAACATTATGAGTTTGTTAAAAAAAATCAGAAGATACAGTGTTTTTTATTTTGTTACTAGCTTGTGCTTTGTATTCCCTTTGCAAGCTAAAGTGTTTAGTAAAGATTTATTACAAGACATGGCCGTTGCTTATATAGCTAAGCAGATTGGTACATTGCAAAATACTAATACTCAATTAAGTGCACTGCCTTTAGATAGTCGCATTCCTGATCGTGTCTGTAATACTGAGCTTGAATTATCAACATCCGATGAGCCACCATTTAACCGCCAAGTAACCTTACAAGCTAAGTGCAATGATGCGCAAACGTGGGCTCAATACGTTCATGTAAGAGTTGTTGAAATGGCCCCAGTTGTTGTTGCCACCGCTAATTTATCCCGCGGTGAAGTAATAACTAAATCGCATTTAAGTATTGAAATGAAACCAACTCACTTTGTACGAATACAGTACTTAGATGACCCCACAATGCTAATAGGCAGCAGAAGTAAACGAAATATTAGAAGTGGTATGCCAGTATTACTAAACCAAATTTGTATGGTGTGTAAAGGTGACTCTGTTAATATTTACGCTAACCTTAGAGGCCTTAGAATTAAAACCACAGGTATTGCTTTAGAAGACGGTACTTTGGGCGAACAAATACAAATAAAAAACAAAAAATCAGGTAAAGTTTTAAATGCGCGAGTAGATGGTGTAGAGTCTGTTCAGGTGAATATTTAATTTAGAT
Source organism: Pseudoalteromonas sp. Z1A6 (assembly GCF_011378745.1). Taxonomy (NCBI): domain Bacteria; kingdom Pseudomonadati; phylum Pseudomonadota; class Gammaproteobacteria; order Alteromonadales; family Pseudoalteromonadaceae; genus Pseudoalteromonas; species Pseudoalteromonas sp. Z1A6. The sequence goes on along the minus strand of NZ_WTKW01000056.1, from coordinate 862 downwards.
TTATACTAAAGTATCCTACGTATATGCCGATAACATGGCATAAGTTGGGTAATATACGGGTTTATTATTATGGTTAATCAAGTTAATGGCAGTAATCAACAAGCTAATGCGTTAACAAATGCAAAGCAACAACAAGTTGATTTAAAAAAAGATAACGCAAATACACAAGCGACGCAGACTCCTTCGCCTAAAGCAGCAAGTGACTCTGTAAGCTTAACGCCGCAAGCGCAGCAATTAAAAACGCTTCAAGATAAAGCACAGCAATCGTCTGGATTTGACAGCGATAAAGTTGCTGAGCTTAAAAAAGCAATAACCGAAGGTAAATATCAAGTGGACAGTGAAAAGCTTGCTAAAAACTTAGCTGATTTTGAGTTTAATGTGTATGGCTGATCATAATAGTTTAATTAGCGTAAAACTAAACCAACAAGTAAGTTGTTTAGATTCTTTGCATACGCTATTAAACGACGAGCTTACTGCTATTGCTTCACGACGTGGTGCTGGTTTAAAAGAAATTACCCAACAAAAAATGTCTTTTTTAACTAAGCTAAGCACTCTTGATAAAGAGCTAAGTAAGCTTATTGCCAGTAACGATACACAAAATCCTGAAATATCTGAGCTAATAAGCCAAGTTAAAACTCAACTTGCGCAATGCCAAAAACAAAATAATGTTAATGCTCATGCTGCCCGCCAAGCGCAACTTAGTGTTAAACAATTAAAAGAGATATTAATTGGCGCACCAACGTCAATGACCTACGATCAAGCCGGTAAATCTGTAAATACCGAGAGTAAATTGGTTCGTAATTTAAAAGCGTAAGCCCAAAATTTTACATTAAAAAAGCCTTATTGATATATCAATAAGGCT
>NZ_WTKW01000559.1:0-1591 GCF_011378745.1 Pseudoalteromonas sp. Z1A6 | reverse complement strand
TGTTTTTTGACGGTGATTTATTTTAAGTCTCTGTTTTTATTTGTTTTTATTATATGTTGATTTAATGAATCTAAATGAAATCAATACTTATTACCTATTAAATAAATTGTTGCAAATTTATTACAAGCAATATAACTTGTGTCTCAGCCCAGCTGGCAATAATCATTGGTAATATTTATTTGTAAACCAGGAGCGGTTTTTTTACATTTAACTTATTACCAATTACACATAAAAACACAAGTTAAAACCTATTTGCAGGCGGTGATCTAGGCTCAAGTGAAATACTCATTTATAGCCATGTAGTAAGATTTTTTCATGTACAGGTTTGGAGAAATAAAGATAATGATTAACCAAAAATCCCTATTTATGCTTGCAGCAATGACTGCTAGCTCAAGTTTTGTACAAGCGGCAACTGTTAATAATGCTGGATTTGAAGATGGTTGGAATAACTGGAATGAAACAGAACCAGCGGCTATTTCAGGTAGTGCTTACAAGGGCTCTAAATCATTAAAAATTCAAGGTAGTCCAGGGCGTGTTTACCAGAATGTAGATGTAGATCGAAATACTCAGTACACGTTAAGTGCGTACGTACTTGGCAAGGGACAAATCGGCATTAACGATCTTAATGGTTTGTTTAAAAGTGAGAAATTTAACGTTTCTTCGTGGACAAAAGTATCTAAAACTTTCACAACAGCTAGCACTAATTCATTGCAAGTATTTGCTAAGCATGACAATAGCTCAAACGATGTTCGCTTTGACAGCTTTTCATTAACTAAGGGAAGTTCTTCTGGCGGCGGAGACACGGGTGGTGGTGATACTGGCGGTGGCGACACTGGTAGTGGTTCCGGCATAGCAAGCAATATCACCAACGGTAGTATTTTTGACCTTGAAGGTAACGATCCTCATCCATTAGTAAATAGCGACACTTTAGAGTTTGTTCCTCTAGAAGCGCGTCATATCACTCCAAACGGGAATGGCTGGCGTCATGAATATAAAGTAAAAGAAAGTGCACGTGTTGCAATGACTGAAACCTATGAGGTTTTTGAGGCAACTGTAAAAGTTGAAATGTCAGATGGTGGTAAAACGATTATTTCTCAGCACCATGCTAGCGATACGGGTACGATTTCAAAAGTATATGTTTCAGATACTGATGAATCAGGTTTTGATGATAGCGTAGCAGATAACGGGATTTTTGACGTTTATGTTCGCCTGCGTAACACCAGTGGTAAAGAAGAAAAGCATGCACTAGGTACTATTAGAAGTGGTGGTTCATTCAATCTAAAAGTAGTTAATAATTACGGTGATGTAGATGTGACTGCATTAGGTACTACCTTTGGTATTCCGGTAGAAGATGATTCAGAATCTTACTTTAAGTTTGGTAATTATTTACAATCACAAGACCCATATACACTAGATGAGTGTGGCGAGTCAGGAAACTCAGATTCATTTAAAGAGTGCTTTAAAGATTTAGGAATTACAAAAGCTAAAGTAACAATGACTGACGTTAGTTATACGCGTAAAACTAACTAATTATTTAGTAGTTTAGAAAGCCACTCAGTTTAAAGCTGAGTGGCTTTTTTAATGCTTTTTT
>NZ_WTKW01000558.1:0-1602 GCF_011378745.1 Pseudoalteromonas sp. Z1A6 | reverse complement strand
TTACTTTTTCAAATTCCTGATTATATAGGTAGTCAGAAATATTTGGTTTTCCTAATAAAGCTAGGATATTTCTTTTTTGGGGTTTTCCAACTCTAACGCCATCATGCAACAATTCGGCTAACTCAAGTTTCCGAACATTTTCAGATAATATTGACGAAACTCCATTGTATAAGCTTGCTAGCTCATACCCTATTTGCCACACAACTTCAGGATCGTCTTCGTCATCAAAATATACAGATGAAAGACGAAAATCATCATTCATGCAATCATTGTGGTGATCAATCCCTCCAGAAATATCAAAGTATAAATTCTCGGGTCTCTGAGAGTAGCCTCTAAAATGTTGAGAATCTCCGTCTAAATAGAATTCCCACTTTACCGGTTCGGTCAAAACTAGCTCCTAATACATAACGCCGCGTTAAGCGGACTAAAATTGTGGGTTATAATGTGTAGCGGAGCGTAACGTAACCCACTGTTTTAGTTCCGTTTAAACGCCTTGTTAAATGCATTCAACAAGTGTATGGATTTTCTTTCCATGACAAACTTTATATTTTTTACCGCTATTACATATACATGGACTTTGATGGTTGAAACCCTGCTCTATCATTGCTTGAAGCATAATTTTACTATCTTCTAAAATTGAATAGGCTTCAGCTTCTGCACCTATTAAAGTAAGCTCATGCTTAAAGGCTTTATCACCTGTATTTTGCAAACGGAAAGATGCTTCGCAAACTGCTATGAAATCATCAACAAGTCTATTACCGATAATATTAACTCTTATATTATCAACTTGTTTTCCTTCATAAACTCTATTCGAATCTTGAACAAATAGAATTTTATCCGGGGATATTGCTTTACGAGATATATCTATTAACTCACCACTTTTGGTCTTCCAAATAGCATGAAATTCAGCTTCTATTAAAAAATTTGCTTTCCATATTTGCCAACCAAAAACGATCTCACCTCCCATCCTCTTTATCTTACTCTCTACCAAGGGGAAACAATCATCTAGTTCAGCATCAATTTCAGGTATACATTTAACATACACTGGCTCACTTTCACTGTTTAGTGAAACCAATAGATTTTTAACGTCATCGCAAATTAATTCGGGTGTCACAATCTCTCCTTGGCATTTAACGCCCACAATAAGGGGCTGATTAATAGTTTGCTAAAATGTGAAGCGGAGCGAAACCGAGCAAACTGTTAGCAGTCCCGCTTTATTTGCCTTGTTATGTTGCTACTTTAATCCGCTCGTATTTTATAGCATGTTCAGGTCGGTTCATTAAGTTTGCAGCATTAATCATATGCTCCCAAAACAAAACTCCAGGACTGGTATTGTTTTCCATTACACCATCTAATTCTTCCATAGCCAAACGAAGCTCATTTACTGATAAGTACTGTAAAAAATCGTCTTTGGTGTAACCAAAATTAGACTCTTTAATATCTGAGGGCAAAAGTTTATACGCTGCTAACAACTCTTCTGATATTAGCTTCCACTTCTCAGTTGTACTCATAACTCTCCTAGCAACATAACGAGCCTGTAGATTAACTCGTTTTAAAATTTGTTTTATTGATAAACAAACCATAGCTGAGTTCCTATTTTGG
>NZ_WTKW01000557.1:0-1610 GCF_011378745.1 Pseudoalteromonas sp. Z1A6 | reverse complement strand
TAAAAAAGCACCTTAGGTGCTTTTTTATCTCGGGTGCGGTGTCCTTTGAATATTGAAAAGTCAGCAACCTCTTAATTAACTACGGTATTTTGGTCGATAATTATCGACCCACAAACGTGTTGCACCACACACAGCTACAGGCATAACTATTAAGTTTACAAAGGGTATAGCCGTTAATAACATAACAGCAAAACCAAACCCGTATGATAAACCTTGCTTAGATTTTAAATCGTCTTTCATCTGCTTAAAGCCAATTTTATGGTTATCAAACGCATAGTCTTCATACTGCACCGCGTACATCCAACAGGTAAACAAAACCCATAGTATTTGGCCAATGACAGGTAAAACCCAAAGTAGTATGAAAAAACCAATAGCGCGAGGAAGGTAATAACATAATTTTTTCCACTCACGGCCAAGCATTCTAGGCACATCTTTTAATAAATCGGCAAAGCCGTCATCATTAATTTTTTGACCCGTTAAATAAAGCTCAACTTTTTCGCTTAATAAAGCATTAAAGGGGGCTGCAATAAAATTAGTGATGACTGTAAAGAGCATACTATAGCTAAATAGCACGACTAATACTGCAATTGGCCACATTAGCCATTCAAGCCAGCTTAACCATTCTGGTAGCATGTTGTTAATGTAGCTAAAGCTATCACTTAACCATCCAAACAAGAAAAACAACGAACTACCAAACAGCAAAATATTAATTAAAAGCGGGATAAGTACAAAACGCTTTAACCCCTTTTGGCTAATTAATTTAAATCCTGAAAAAAAATATTCCATACCTTGTGTGATCTGCACTGTAACCTCAAAAAATATTCACCATTAGTGACAGTATAAATAGCTTAATAATTTTAAACAGTATTTTTAGGTAACAAAGTGTTTAAGTTAAGTAATAACAACGGCCAGTTTACTATTTTTTTCTCCCAGCTTAATAAGCGACAATTAGTTTACAAGCTTTATACATTGGCTCTATGGCGTAACCAGGCGCTAACTTACCTTGATTTTTTGGTAGTGCAAAGCGTACTATAGCTGATCTAGCCACTCTAGGCTTAGGCATCGTTTTGATGCATTGTGGAGAAATTAGTAAAGTTGCTGCGTCAGTGCGTTGCAAAAATAAAGGGTATAAATAGTGATGTACAAAAATCAGGAAGTAATTTTACGATTGCGCGCTAATATTCCAGCGTTTGAATGCGTAAAAGGATGCCACGACTGCTGCGGGCCAGTAACAACGTCTTCAGAGGAAATGTCGCGCTTACCGGTAAAAACAGATGCGGAGCATGAAGCGGCGTTAAACGAGTTCAATTGTGTGCATCTTGGCCCCAATGGCTGCACTGTATATGATGAGCGCCCATTAATTTGTCGCTTATTTGGTACTACGCCAAGAATGCCTTGCCCGAATGATCGTCGACCAGATGAGCCTGTTGACCCTAAAATTGAGCGCGAAGTACATCACTTTATAGCAAACACGCGTCAAGTATTAGTGTAAGTATCGTATTTATTAAAGTAATAGGCGCTTATTAAGCGCTTTTTTATGTGTGTTATACGCGTTGCTAATAATTTAAAAACTATCAATAAATTTACCCAAAATATTATCTTAGTTATTT
>NZ_WTKW01000556.1:0-1622 GCF_011378745.1 Pseudoalteromonas sp. Z1A6 | reverse complement strand
TTACTGGTTTCTTTTTTTTATTCCCTAAAATAAATTTTGGAATTACTCGAAATTCACGAAAAGTTCGATTATCAATGTCAGCTTCAAAATTATCGATTTGCTCTTTATTCTGCAACTCGCTTCTAGATTTTCTCATACCAAAGCGTGAAACTTCAACAAACTGACTCAAACCAACACCGGACACAATCATGTAATTTCGTAAAATGTTACATAAACGAATTAACTTAATAAGTGAACTATTTGGTGAATTATCAGTAAGTAGTCCTGTGGTGTATAATAACCAGCGCTTCACAGAAGATTGGCTCAAACAACTACTTCTACTTATAAACTTCTGGGCTTCACTTATATTAGGAAACTGATCTATCGCATCCAGCGTTTTACCTTGAAAGGTTTGGACACCATTCACACTGTCCATGCTTCTGTCAGAATAGAATAAAAGTGAGGCGGTATCATCAGCCAAAATACCCACCTCGTTTACCAAATTAGTTTTGGATAAGTAACCACTTTCATATAAAGAGTATTCTGATCTATTTGGCCACTTGAATTCTTGATTTATAGTGTTGCCGTATAAGCAAAAACTTAACAAACTTGGCCCTAAATACCCATGTCCACCTAAATGAACATGGTTGTCAGCAAATTGGTTACCTATTTGATCTTGTGGTAACGCAAATGGACATTGACTCTTCTCAATGCAATTGGATAGCTCTTGAGCGCCAAATTGATGTTGTTTACATAAATCTGCGTACCCTTGAGCAATTATCCAAGTACCATCTATTAATGACAACAATTCTAGCCACTCTGATAACTTTTCCGGTTTTACGATGAAGCGATCGCCATTCCATTGTAAATATTCAAGATTAAGGTTCGTTAAAAATGAGTTAAAGCAAAAGCTATGACTATCATGCATTTGCTCAACAATAGCTTTCACATCATCAGTTCGTAATCTTCTTTTTATATAAGGTTGATAGTCTAAAATAGCTCTGGCTAATTCTTCTTTTTTATCAATACTCTCGGTAGATAAGAAACGATCTGATGAGAGAAATGCAGCTGCAGCAATAGTACCATCACTAGCCTTAATCATTTTCTAAACCTATTTCTGAAACTGCAAGTAAAGTATTTTTTAACCGTATATCTTCGATTGCATGAAAATCATCACTCATGAATAAATTACCATCAAACTCGTTTATAGCCTGCTGGATTGGAAGTAAGACTTTACTCAATCGCAACTTTCCTTCTTCACTACCTCTTAGTTCTTGTAATTTAGTGTAGATAGTCTCTCTTTTAGAAACCCTTCCATTGATAAAGTTACTTAAAATTATCGCAATATTTTGGTAAGCATCACCAATGATATGACCTAGTTCAAAGTCACAATGTTCTAAAATATCAATATCTGAACTTAGGCTACTGAAAGTAAAGCTTTTACTTATTTTTTTATCACTACTGTCTATTACTAGATCAGTATCCTTATTACCTATTTTCAATAATTTTTGAATACTTTCACTATCTGAAAAATTAAATATGGGGTGCTCTGATATAGCATTATGTAATTGCATAACTTGTTGGAGCTGAAATTTTTTATTTTGATTGCCTTCAAAACCACTCAATTCTTCTTCTACCAATTT
>NZ_WTKW01000555.1:0-1647 GCF_011378745.1 Pseudoalteromonas sp. Z1A6 | reverse complement strand
ATTGACTAATTTTACCATTAAAAAAGCCCGCAAAGCGGGCTTGAGAACACACATATTTTTTACAGCTTAATTAACAGCTGTAGTACATTTCAAACTCAACTGGGTGAGTTGTCATGTTAAGCTTTTCAACTTCTTGAGACTTAAGTGAGATGTAAGCATCGATTAAGTCATCAGTGAAAACGCCACCTTGAGTTAAGAATTCACGGTCTGCGCTAAGTGCAGATAGTGCTTCGTCAAGTGATGCTGCAACAGTTGGAATTTCTGCTGCTTCTTCAGCTGGTAAGTCGTATAAATCTTTATCCATAGCATCGCCAGGATGGATCTTGTTTTTGATACCATCAAGGCCAGCCATAAGCATTGCTGAGAAAGCAAGGTATGGGTTAGCAGTTGGATCCGGGAAGCGTACTTCAATACGACGACCTTTTTCAGATGGAACCACTGGGATACGGATTGATGCAGAACGGTTACGTGCAGAGTATGCAAGCATAACTGGTGCTTCAAAACCTGGTACTAAACGTTTGTACGAGTTAGTAGAGGCATTTGCGAAAGCGTTAATTGCTTTAGCATGCTTGATGATGCCGCCAATGTAGTAAAGTGCATCTTCAGAAAGACCGCCGTACTTATCGCCAGCAAAAAGGTTAACACCGTCTTTAGCTAAAGACTGGTGACAATGCATACCAGAACCGTTATCACCAACAACTGGCTTAGGCATAAACGTTGCTGTTTTACCGTATAAGTGAGCCATGTTATGGATAACATATTTCATTTCTTGAATTTCATCCGCTTTTAATACCATTGTATTAAAGCGAGTAGCGATTTCGTTTTGACCTGCTGTTGCTACTTCGTGGTGATGTGCTTCTACTACTTGGCCCATTTCTTCTAGAACTAGACACGTAGCTGAACGCCAATCTTGGAAGTCATCAACTGGAGCAACAGGGAAGTAACCGCCTTTAACACCTGGACGGTGACCAGTGTTGCCATCTGCATATTCTTTATCTGAGTTCCAAGCAGCTTGCTTAGAATCAATTTTGTACATAGAACCAGACATATCTGATTTGTATTTAACGTCGTCAAATACGAAAAATTCTGGCTCTGGGCCAAATAAAACTGTATCTGCAATACCTGTAGAGCGCATGTAGTCTTCAGCACGCTTAGCAACAGAACGCGGGTCGCGCTCATAGCCTTGTAGTGTAGAAGGCTCTACTACGTCACAACGTAAAATTAATGTCGCTTCTTCAGTGAAAGGGTCTAGTTTGATTGACTCAGGAACTGGCATTAATACCATGTCTGATTCGTTTATGCCTTTCCAGCCTGCAATTGAAGAACCGTCGAACATTTTACCGTCTTCGAAAAAATCTTCATCAACTTGGTGATGAGGAATCGATACATGTTGCTCTTTACCCTTAGTGTCAGTAAAGCGTAAATCAATGAACTTGACGTCATTTTCTTTAATAAAATCTAAAACCGATTGTGACATGTGTCCTCCAACTATTGGGTTTTGTTATTGCTGCATAATTGCTTTGGTATTTACTAAGCTGATTTTGTGCCATTATTGTAACTGGCTGTTTATAAATTAAAAAAATATCATTGCATCAAAATGGAATATATTTACGCACCATATTGGTGCGTAAATATTCCATTTCGGTG
>NZ_WTKW01000554.1:0-1651 GCF_011378745.1 Pseudoalteromonas sp. Z1A6 | reverse complement strand
CTCATGAAAAGCAGAGAGAAAATACCTCAACCAAATAGCCAAACCTACAAATAATAAACTGCTATTTTTAAGTTTAGCCCCTTTAGTTGCGGTTATATAAAAAAAACTTAAGCCTACTATAAGAGCTATAATCGTCCACATATTTAGCTAGCATCTTTTGGGTTAATACACGCCATAGCTGCGTCGTAAAATTTATTAGCGGTGCTTTCCCAAGAAAAATTACTTTGTGCATGCTCCTTTAAATTAACACCAAGATTTAAACAAAAATCTTTATCATTAGATATTTTCATAAGGCCAGACTGCAATAAGTCTAAATTATCTGCAGGAAATACTGCCCGATCATCATCAATAATATCAGTGTTAGCTTTAATGTCGGCGGCTAAAACGGCTTTACCATTTATCATTGCAGAAAGTATACTGTTAGACATGCCCTCTAAAATTGATGGCGATATAAAAGCTCTACAGTTTTTCAATAAAGCTTCTAACTCTTGTTGCCCTAAATGTCCAACAAATAAAATGTTGTCATTTGCATCACTCATCAGATTATTTAGGTACTGCGGGTCTTTAGAGTTTCCTCCGGCAATAACTAATTTCATTCTATGGTTTTGAGATAAATTATTATGTGCATTAATCAAAAGATGTAATCTTTTTACAGGGTCAATCCTTGCAGCAAATAACATATATTCGTTAGGGATTAAATTATATTTGCTGAGCGTATTTGCAGCGTCTACGTTAATTGATTTAGCACCGTTTGGAACAAACAATGCATCAGCTCTATTTTTACTATAGATCTCAATCATTTCTTTACTATTCGCCGTAAATACATTTGCAAAACGCCAAGCACAATATTCACCCATGCGTAAAATATTTCGACTAACAACCCCCCACTTATCTCTTGCGCTATCAATAGCCCTTAGGCTCGAGACTACTTTTATTCCGCTTAAACGCAGTAAGGGTGTAAAAATACAAGGTCCTGAAGCAAATACATAAACGACATTTGGTCTACTTACAAATATTAAGTGCAAAACACACCAAAAAATAATTCCATGTTGCCCTAGCTTTTTATAAATACAACTTGGACAATTTACTGTTTGTATATTTTTTTTAGTTTCTTGATTTACGTTATCAAAGCCTTCCGTTTTTGTTCCATAAACAGTAACTTGCGTATTTTCTTTCTGACTAATTACATCTGAAATTTCTCTAATAGCATTCTCTACCCCACCATAGTTTGAGTGAAGTCCACGACCGCCTAAAAAAGCTAAACGAATATTGTTCATATCAATGGCTTCTCATTATTTTTGTTTGCTAATGTATTTACTATAATTTCTACAAATTTATCGCGAAATTTATCTGGGGAATAATCCTGAACTCTTAAGTAACTTTTTTCAGCTAATTTATTTTTTAAACTTTCATTAAGACTTAAGTTGCGTATAGCTTTCGATAAGCCTATTTTGTCCTTAACGTTAATCATTATCCCGTACTCAGTTTCAACATACTCTTCAGCAGGAATAAGCTGATTTAACTTTAGAATCTCACTAGGACCATCAGTACAATTAGTACTTATTACAGCTTTTTTTAAAGCCATAGCTTCTACTAATGCATTAGGAAAGCCTTCTAAACTTGAAGGTAATATAAAAAAATCTGCATTTTT
>NZ_WTKW01000553.1:0-1665 GCF_011378745.1 Pseudoalteromonas sp. Z1A6 | reverse complement strand
TAGTTATAACCGTACGTAAAAGTAAGCTTTTTTAAACAAAAAAATGCCAGTCAGTTATTAACTGACTGGCACTAAGCTAAATATTTATTAAAGTGCTTTTTACATTATTCGCATGGAGCCCAATCAACACCATTTTCACCGCACTCATGCAGCATTGTTCCATCTTCTCGGCGGGTATCTCTAAACCATTGCCCTTCAATTGTCTTTGTAATACGTACGTTGTCTGTGGTTTTGTATTTACGCCAAAAGCTAGCATCAATAGATGTTTCGTCATCAAACTTATAAGGCATAGCAGCGAGTACAGTAACTAAATCTTGAGTTTCTAGATCAGCAGCTTTGTCTTTAACATTTACCCAATCAGATAATGTTTGAAAGTCGGCATTTTCCTCTCTAAAGGCAAAGTCAGTTTGGTAATACGATCCCGACTCAGTATAGCTAATGCTAAAACCTCGCTCGAACGGTGTATCTAAATTATCACTAACGCATTCATCAGCTGTTGGAAAGTTAACCGATGGGCTTGTATTATCAACGCCATAAAGCACATTGCTTTGCTCAAAACTAACGCTCTCAATGCTAGAGCATCGGTAAGTACGATCGGCGTTAATGTAAACATCGTCTCTAACTGTTAATTTTCCATTTAACGACTCTTCGCCCCAAGGCGTATCTGTTGAATCCAATCGAGACAAAATAACGTCAATTTTGTCGAGTTCGCCTGTATTTTGAAGCTTTACTTGCTCATAAATAAGCTCAGCGCCCGCAAAAATAACCTTGTCTCTGTACCATGCATTTTCAAACTCATACTCATCATCTTTTGTTGTGTCTTGGTAAATCACTGCTCTTACTTCTTCTGCATCAGGATACTGAGCATCTAGCTCTTGCTTGAATTTATAGGCCGCTTTTAGTCCCTTAACAATTGCTTGTGCTCTGTCGTAAGCATCACTGTCACTAGTGGCAATAAAATCTGAGTAAATTTGCTCTGTCGACAAATTATAATGCGCAACCAAGTTTTGCATAACATTTGTTATTTCGCTTTGAAGGTTTGCAAGTAGCTCAGTATTTTCTTTAAGTGCATCACAGCTTAAATTATTGTTACCACTTTTTTGTAATTGAAGGCTTAACTGCTCCCAAATAACGGTTGTTAAAGGGGATATATTTCGAATATCTTCATCAGTCAAAGCCTCAATTGAGGGCGGAAATGACATTTGATACGCTTGTGTTACCTCTCCTAAGTCCTCGTCAATTGCGCCAACAGGTACATCAACATACATAGTTGAATACGGCACACACAGCGCCTGCTCTTCTGTAAAATTAAAACTATAATTACCCGATTCTTCAGAGACTACAGAAGGTTCTGTTTGCTCATCAAAAGTACCATCGCCATCAATATCTAGCCATACTATTGCACCAGATACATAGCCATCAATAACCTTTCCAGTAAGAGAGATAGTGTTAACTTCTACGGGGTCTACTTTTATAGGGTCAGGCTTAGCTACAACTGGCTCTACAACGACCACTTTATCATCGCCACCGCCGCCACATCCAACAAGGCCTAGCGTAAACGCTAATGAAATAGCTAACTGACTTTTTTTAAAAGACATACAAAGATTTCCTTTTTTGCACTTTAATTATTATTAAAAATCATATTGTTATAAATTGAATTGGTTA
>NZ_WTKW01000552.1:0-1677 GCF_011378745.1 Pseudoalteromonas sp. Z1A6 | reverse complement strand
AAGCCGCGTTTTTGGTTTTTTTTTACTACTCGCGAGGTAAAAAAATTAAGACAACACCTATCTTAATTGAGATAGCTTTGTTTGTTTAATTAAGGTGGATGTCTAGTTTGATTTAGCAATAAAACACAGCGTGTTATTACGTAGCTTAACGTGGTTAGGACTAGTGTATTTAGTAGGTTTTGCAGTAGCGTTTATAGTGTGGGAGCTAGCAGCCTAAATATAACCCCTTACTTTAGGGTTTTAATTAAAGCCCTAAAGCCCTCAAGCATTAAATTCTAGGATTAAATGAGGTATAAATGGATATTAGAATAGGTGAGCTTTCAAACCCACACGTTATAAAGCTACTACAAGGGCATCATAACGATATGCTAAAGCACTCACCTGCGGAGAGCGTACATGCACTGGATGTAACTAAACTTACTCAGCCCAATATAACCTTTTATAGCTTATGGATTGATAATAATTTAGCGGGTGTTGGCGCTTTAAAAGCACTAAATACAACGCATGGCGAAATTAAATCAATGCGCACTTCAAGTAACCATTTACGCCAAGGTATAGCTACTAAGTTGCTCACCCATATTATTGAGCAATCCACACTGCGTGGTTATAAAACACTAAGTTTAGAGACCGGCACCGCAGAGGCATTTTTACCGGCACAAAAGCTTTATGCTCAATTTGGTTTTAAAGAGTGTGAGCCGTTTGGTGATTATGAGCTAGACCCGTACAGCTTGTTTATGAGTAAAGGGCTTTAGCTAAAGCAAGAGATACCTGCCGCCAATCGTTTAAAATCTTTAATTGAATTTATACGCTATCTGCGTATACTTTAATGTATGAAAAGCCTATTTGTTGAATCAAACATATTCGAAAAGTACCGAGAGCTGTACTTGAGTGATGACGAGTATCGTTTATTTCAAGCAGATCTAATGGTTAATCCTAAACAGGGCGATGTGATTCAAGGAACAGGCGGCTTACGTAAAATACGAGTTGCGAGTAAAGGAAAGGGTAAGCGTGGTGGTTCAAGAGTTATATATTATTACTTGGACGATAAAAGACGTTTTTATCTACTCACTATCTACAGTAAAAACGAAGTAACCGATTTAACAGCAGATCAGAAAAAGCAATTAAAAGAATTCTTAGAGGTGTGGCGCAATGAGCAAACGTGATTTATTTTCAGAATTAACTACAGCACTTGTGAACGCTAAAGCGCATTCACAAGGAAAGCTTACGTTACGTACTCATACGGTAAATGATATTAATGATCTTGCTATCTCACCCGATGAAATAGTAAATATTCGAGAAACATTTAATATGTCGCGCGGGGTATTTGCAAACATTTTACATACATCAGCAAGAACGCTCGAAAACTGGGAGCAAGGACGCAGTGCACCTAATGGGCAAGCGATAACATTGCTAAAGCTTGTGCAGCGTCATCCTGAGACGCTAAATCACATAGCTGAGTTGTAAGTTCATGATACGTATCTAAGTAATTCAAATCTACTCTGTATTACTTATTTAAAAGACAAAGATAGACGCGAACTAATTATTTATTCATATTAATTGAGAGATATTATGACTTTAAATAGCATTTTTAATTGGTTATCAATAAAGCTCTTAATTGACGAAAAAAAAGCGGTTCATGAAGGTAAGTTATTTCAATTAGCTATTATTATACCAATT
>NZ_WTKW01000551.1:0-1678 GCF_011378745.1 Pseudoalteromonas sp. Z1A6 | reverse complement strand
AGTTTAGTGAAATTATTAAATAGTTTCGCCTGTCTTATATCTGCAAGTATGAGCGCTATTTATATGAAAATTTCATCTGATTGATGTATTCAGAGCTATTGCATCTTTTTAAAGCGTCAAATATAAAATTATAAGAGGTAAATAATGGAATTTACGAATAAACGCACCATCCTAATTTCAGCATCTTTATTGTTAGTGTTGGCCATATCACAGGCTATTTCTTCTGCCCTTTATAGTGCAGAAATTAGCTTTTCAAGGCAGTTTTCATGGGGGCTAGAAGCACTAGTATTTACTGTGCTTGCTGCCTTTACTGGTACAGCAATGGTACAAGCAAAACATTCTCAACTAGGATGGTCGGCTATCGCCTTTAGTGCGGTACTTAACCTAGTACAGGTAAGTATTGGCCTTACATTGTTTTCTACATTTGGAAAAGTAGCGGGTACCGTAGAAGGCGCACAACCTTTAATTGGTGGCGTGGTTTCTTTGTCATTCATGATTTACTACGCAGCTAAAATATTATTAGGACTAGCAGCACTTGTTTTTGGCCTGTCTTACTTAGCTAAAGGTGGCAAAGCCATTGGCGGGCTTACAGCCTTAGCAGGCGGAGTTGCCATGCTTGCCAATGGTATTTTAATTACCTTTGGCCGTGATGGATTTCTTCCATCAGCTGTTGCTGGCGCTTCAGGTATGATTGCAACGTTACTTTTAGCGATATGCTTAATAAGCCTTTACCGCAAACAAAACTAAGGCTTAATACCTTTCAAGTAAGCTATTCATTTGAATAAAGTATAAACATCGGCGTGTATTAGATATTCTAATTCGCCGATGTTTTATGTTTAAAGCATTCGCCTAGCGTACCTCAAGTTAATGCCTACTTTCGTAAACTAAGATTAATTCACAAAGAGGATATGAGGCGCTGCGCTTTTAGAGGGTAAAAATAGCTAATATCAAAACCTTTTAACCAATTTATGTTCTGATGTATGAAGTCAACATTTGACCCCTTTAGATTCTTATTTCCCTAATTAATACCTTTAGATTCAATAGCATTGAAGATATCTTCCCATTTCATAGCAAAAACTTTAACACCTTCAACGTTGTCGATTACATTCTGCATTTCACTTAAATACCAGCCTTTAGACAAAAATAACTCTGAAGTAAGAACTATCAATATTTTGTTTTTAAAACCACTTTTCTCAAGGAACTTTGCTTGCCTTATAAGCTGAGTACCAGCGCTTGTAAATTTACTTCCAATTTTATTTTCGATTAACACGATTGTATTTTCGCTTTTAGAAAACGAAAGTAAATCTGCAGGCATCTGCCCCCATATATCTACAGTTTCTGAATCTGAAAAAAGAGGATATTCACAATAAAATGGGGTTGAGCAATTAATATATTCTGAAGAACAAAGTTTGTCAGATAAATATGGAATTGAATAAAGGTTAACACTACCCCAGTCAATAGAGCTATTTGCATGATGATAGGCCAATAACGAGCTCAACTCTGTCTCATTACTCGCTTTAAGACCTGTAATTGGATCTACCATTTCATTAGGAATACTTTGGATGAATTTTCTTTTTGTTGTCAATTGAAGACTCCTTGCCTTAAAAATTAATCGTTCAGTAGATTAATTCTTTATTTCCTCTGAGGTTAATCTCAAAAACATTAAATGTAAAAGGCT
>NZ_WTKW01000550.1:0-1697 GCF_011378745.1 Pseudoalteromonas sp. Z1A6 | reverse complement strand
GCTTACACCTATTTTTATAGCTCATTACTTTTTTGTCCGATATTACTGATCTCTACCATTTTGGGGTATTTCTACATCAAGGAAACTTAAATGCCGGCTAACTATTTGTTTACAAGTGCTTATTAGCTGGTTAAATTAGAACCTTTGTAATATTTGGACATTTGTCGGTTTGTAAAGCGACAAATATCGGATACAAAGTTGTTAGGTGTACTCATAGCATGGTGTCATTAATCTTAGATTTACTTGCTCCAAAAGCTAAAGCCGAATTCAATTTTGAGTTGAAAAATGGTTATGATAAATTCATCGATAACTTAAAGTCACAACATAAACCTTTAAATAGTAATAGCTCAATATTAAAATTCCGAATCGAAGGTGATTTCTTTTCAGATTTGCGTGCTACTCAGGTTGTTGTTGGTAAAAAAGCGAATCCAAAACATTACGCTAAAGTTGGTTTTGATCTGGAAGTTCACTCTTTAGATAATAATAAAGTTTTATTAAAAGCAGAAGAACGAGTCATTTTTGGTTACATAGAGCTTAAGGCTGTAGGGAAAGCTTTAGCTTCAATGCTAGAAAATTTAGCTTCTAGTTCGGAGAAAAGTAGCACCTAACAATGGTTTTCAAGTCGGACAAATTACAGTTGGCTGTTGTTCGTACCTCACACATTTTAGCCAACTGAAATTTGCTGCTTAAAACGGCGTTATAGGGCAAGTCAGGCAATGGAGTTTTATCATAAATGGTAAATAAAAAAATAAAATGGCTCATTTATACCGTATTAGTTGGATTGATTCCTATTCTTTCTAGGCTTTTTGTATGGGGCGTTACTGAGTCTGGAGTTGTTAGCTTAATAATGGCGTCAGACTTTATTGCTTTTGGACTTATCCTACACATTTCCAATATTAATGAAATTGAGCATTTAGCTGATGATGAAAAATCATGGAAAACTGTTCAAAATGGCATTTCAATAGCATTTATTGCATTTTATAGTGTTCTTTTTGCAATAATAATGATCAGTGAAGGTGTCCCCGATTTTATAAACGTTGAAGCAATAAAAAACTGTGCAGTAGGTTTAGCATTGGTTTCTTTTGGAATTAGTTTTTCTGTGTTCCATAGAATATCAAAAGCTGTAGCAAATGGAGGTACAGCTGAATGACTACTACCATTATTGTCTCTATTACGCTTATTTTGGGGTTAGTTGGTGTTTCTACTGTTGTTTGGTCGATTATTAATACCAGAAAAAAACATTACGAAAATTATAAATCAAGGAAACGGAATACATGATAAAGAATTTTATATATTTAGATGAAGATAAAATGTACTCGTTATCTTCCCAAATATTCGAAGGAATAACAGAGTATGTGCTAAATGAAGATTCTACAAATAATCATGAAAGTGAAACGCAAAAAGGACCTGTAGGTAGCGGTAAGGTGTTGGCTGATGTGATAATTTCAAGCAGTAAAGCTACAGAAAAGAAATTTTTCCATGATTACTCTTTTACTTTATTTGAAAATCACCTATTGGCTCAAGGAAGAGTATTAGATTTAACTTGCTCAGAACTTACTTTAGATGATTTAAAAGCCACTATTAATGATTTCTCTTTTATAAAAGTCAAAGCTAAATCCACATTTAACGATATAAACAAACTTACTGAACTATTTTCTGAATTTAATACTATTGGAGAAGCTTTAGCTCATATGGCG
>NZ_WTKW01000055.1:1243-16435 GCF_011378745.1 Pseudoalteromonas sp. Z1A6 | reverse complement strand
CGGTGTTTTGCTTTATGATTGATTAAATGATTGATTAAAAATAAGCGCTTCTACTTTTTATTCTAAATTGGTGAGCCCGGTGGGATTGGCAGCACTTTAAAGTTGTTTGGCCATTGCCCTTTAATTAAAAACTGATTTATTTGCTCAGCTAAATATTGCTTAAACGCACTCTCGCCAGTACTTGTATGGCTCAGCATTGAGTTTTGGTTAAAGTCTTCACTCAACTTAACTAAGTAGTAACGTAACTGCGCTTGCACTTCAGGGCTTGCACTATCGCTTGCTACTAAATCAGCCATGGTTTTTGCAGTTAAAAATTGCACGCGCTGAGTGATTTTACCTGTCATTGTATTAGGTGATGACACGTTAAACACTTGGCTATATAGCTCCTCAAGTAACTCATCTAAACTATAAGAGTCATTACTACGCGCTTGTTGCTGCGCTAAGCGATTTAAACGCTGTGCATTTAATAAAAGCGACAAGCTGTGCTGCACTGCAACCTCGGGTAATGCCATTGCATCGAGCGTTAACCCTGTGCGTCCAACTATGCTCTCGCGCGATTTAGACTCGCCATATGCTTTTGGCGGAATTAGCGATAACACAGATTCAGGAAGTAATAAGTTACTTGGCTTAAGCGTTGCAAAAATAGCGTTTACTGCTTCTTGCTGTGTTTTTTTATTAACGACTTGTGCGCCTTTTACGGGTGAGTCACCGCGTGTTTCGTATTCGTAATCAACACCGGCTATAAGTTTCACTGCAGCCTCAACCTGAAAACGGTGAAACAGATAAAGCGGAACTAGTTTTTCTTCTAATTGCGATAATGAGTCGCCCGTTTTAATATTATTAATACCAAACTGCGAAAGCGCTTTTTTACGTACGTCGAGTACTCTTAAAAGTTCCTGCGAAGGATTAGTGCCGTTATCCCATAAATGAGCTGTTGGATGCGCGCCACCTTTAGCACGAGCGTCGCTATCTGATATAAACTCAAGACCTTTGGCTTTGTTCTCTTTTAAAATAGCAGCAAGTTCTGCGCTTTCATCTTGGTTAGTAAAATCGCTATAGCCATATTTAATTACTTGGGTATCCCACACGCCCATGCCTGTTGCATAGCCGCGCGTTACATCAAGCTTACCTTGTTCATTAAAACTAAGTAGCGGATGTGGGTAATCCATTACTGAGGCTCTATCCCCTACCGATGCTGCAAAGTTATGAGAAATACCTAACGTGTGGCCAATTTCATGTGCGCTTAATTGGCGAATACGATCAAGCGCCATTGCTTGCAAGCTTTTAGCAACTTCATTGCCTTTTAAATAAGGTGCAGCGAGTGCTTCGGCTATTAAAATATCTTGGCGAACACGCAATGAGCCGAGTGTTACGTGCCCTTTAAGTATTTCACCTGTACGTGGGTCGATTACCGAACTACCGTATGACCAACCACGCGTTGCACGGTGTACCCATTGAATGACGTTGTAACGAATATCCATAGGGTCGGCGCTACTTGGCAGCACTTTTACTATAAATGCATTTTTATATCCTGCCGCCGTAAATGCGTCGTTCCACCACTTTCCACCTTCAAGCAAAGCGCTTTTAACGGGCTCTGGAACGCCAGGATCAAGGTAATAAACAATTGGTTTAACAGGTTCACTAATAGGTAAGCTTGAATCCTTTTTAGTTAAACGATGGCGCGGTATATAACGCACATACATAGAGTCACCAAGTGGCGCTGCGTAATCTTTATGTTCTATACTCCAAAAACCTGATTGTGGATTAAACTTGCGCGGCGTGTAGTTATCGTCTGGTAATTGAATAAGTGAATGGTGCATGTGTACGGTAAGTGAGTATGGGTCGGCACTTACTTGGCGAACAAATTCACCTGGTTTTGTGCCTTCAAATGTAAGTACAGCTTCAAGCTCGGTGTTTTTTACAAATGCTTTTGAGCGATTCATATAAACGGCGCTACGTGACTCATCAAGGCTAAAGTTACCTTGCTTACGCGCCGCAAGCGTTCGGCTTACGCCGTGTACATCACTTAATAAATAAGGTGTGTAATCAATAAGTGCTGTGGCTTTATCTTCTGCGACCACTTTAAAACCAGCAAGTATACTTGATGCAAACGCCTCTTTAATACTTTGCTGTTCGGCCTTGTTACTTGTGTTGGCACGATAGTAAGTATTTACAGCCCGCAGCATTACTTTGTCGCCAAAACGCTCAAACTGCACAAGGTGAGTATTACCAAGCTGACCTCTATCAAGGCCTATGTCGTTAGAGCCAATACCGTAAGGCAAGCTTTGCTGCAGTAAAAATTGCTGTTCAAACTTATCAACTTTTAAATATACTTTTCCGTTTTGGGTATCGTAAAAAAACGAATAATAGCCCGGAAAATGATTCATTTGCGTAGTAAATTCATCAATTGACTTAATTGCTGCGTGCGCTTGAGTTATGATAGAGCACAGCACAGTAAAGAATATGTAACTTAGTAGTGGTATTTTTTTCATAATCTTATCTTTGTTATTTGTGTTTTAAGTACGATTAGGTGGTCCCATTATAGGGTGCTATTTAAACAATACAGTTATTTAAGACGAATTTCAGCGCTCTAAGCTAATCTCTCTCACATTATGATTGGTTTTAACACGTTATCAGGAAAATAGAATGCGTAGACTCCCTCCAGTATTACTTGAAGATGGTTGTTCAAGAGAACTTTTATCATTAATTCGAACAATTTTAGCGGCATGTAAAGAAATTTCGTTTCGCGTTGGTCAAGGCGCGCTTTCTGGCGTATTGGGCTCAACCCTTGATGAAAACATTCAAGGTGAAACTCAAAAAAAGCTCGATGTATTATCTAATCAGCTGTTAAAAGATATTTTACTGGAATCAGGTACGGTTAAAGCAATCGCCTCTGAAGAAGAAGACTACACAGTAGCAGGTAACCCAGACGCTAAATTTATAGTGGCATTTGATCCATTGGATGGCTCGTCAAATACCGATATTAACTCGCTTGTCGGTACTATATTTTCTATTATGGAAGCGCCTGAAGGTTCTGATGCCGCTGACGAAAGCATTTTTATGCAGCCAGGTCATAAGCAAGTTGCAGCAGGTTACGTACTTTACGGCCCGTCAACAATGCTTGCGCTGACTACAGGTAAAGGCACGCGTATGTTTACCCTTGATAAAACACAAGGCAGCTTTTTACTTACACAAGATTTTGCTGATATTCCTGCTGATACAAACGAATTTGCCATTAATACGTCTAACCAACGCCATTGGCAACCAGCTATGCAAAACTACATCGATGATTTGCTAGCAGGTGATACAGGCCCGCGCGCTAAAAACTTTAATATGCGCTGGATTGCAGCAATGGTGGGCGATGTGCATCGTGTACTTAGCCGTGGTGGTTTATTTACTTACCCTAGTGACACTAAAGATCCTAAAAAGCCAAATAAATTACGCCTACTTTACGAAGCAAATCCAATGGCTATGTTAGTAGAGCAAGCTGGCGGTATCGCATCAACCGGTACCGAGCGTATTATGGATATTCAGCCTGATGCAATCCACCAGCGTGTAGCCGTTATTTTAGGTTCTAAAAACGAAGTCGAAACGTGCTTGGGATATCATAAATAATCGCTTAAAACGATTGTCTTCAATTTAAAAAACCGCATTCAATTGAAGTGCGGTTTTTTTGTAGGTGAGGTTTTACACCTCGCTTTTTAACCACCAAAGCCACGCTACATGAGCGCGAAATAAATTCGCACCTACAGGGTTGCATATATTGTAGGTGAGGTTTTACACCTCGCTTTTTAAACAAATCAAATTTTTACTAACGCAACTATTTGCTCAATCTTTTGATGGTTAAGCTCCCCCATTTGCTCACTATTACTGAGTGCATAAATAAAACCTTCGTGCTCTGCACAATCAATGTCATCTCGCGATTCAATTACGTTTGCCCAAAGCTCTAAATCATCTAAGTCTATTTCGTCACTTAAACAGCGCTTAAGTACATCAATTAAAACCTCGGTTGAGAGAGTATAATGAGTTTTATTGCTATCAGCAGGGCTTGAAACGATAACCGATATAGCTTCGTCCCTTTGCTCACCAAATGTAATAAATTCAGCTAATGCTTTTTGTGTATTCATAATATTTGTTATTCTTGGCTCACTGTTACTAAAAAGAATTATAATGACTGAACTTAACTGCACTCAATGCCACAGTACTCTAACGTGTAATGTAGACGATATATCAGCGTGTTGGTGCAATGAGCTGCCGGCTATTTTACCGCTTGATATCACAGCAACAAGTTGTTTATGCCGCAAGTGCACGCTCAATAAAATAAATACTTTTTTAAAGGGTGTTTATACACAACCTATTAAAACTCAAATAGACTTTGCAAAACAATTTAGAGGTAACGACAATTTAATTGAAGGGCTCGACTACACCATGCAAAGTGGTTACATGATATTTAGTAAGTGGTTTTTTTTAAAGCGTGGTTCGTGCTGCAAAAATGGTTGCAAAAATTGCCCTTATGGTTTTAGAAAATAAAAACCATTTAATACAAATACGAGCAAACATTGGTTTTTACCTTCTCATTTTCTTCTCTTTCACTTCTCCTTGTGAATAATATTTTTAAGTGCAATTATTCACAAAGAGGTTTAGAGGCACTGCGCTTTTAGAGTAAGCGATTGTATAAAAATAGTATTCAAATACGAGTAAGCACTGGTTTTTATCTTCTCATTTTCATCTCTTTCACTTCTCCTTGTGAGTAATATTTTAAATGCTGTTATTCACAAAGAGGTTTAGAGGCGCTGCGTTTTTAGAGTAAGCATTAGTTTTACCTCCTCATTTTCTTCTCTTTCACTTCTCCTTGTGAGTAATATTTTTAAATACTGTTATTCACAAAGAGGTTTAGAGGCGCTGCGCTTTTAGAGTAAGCATTAGTTTTACCTTCTCATTTTCTTCTCTTTCACTTCTCCTTGTGAGTAATATTTTTAAATACTGTTATTCACAAAGAGGTTTAGAGACGCTGCGCTTTTAACGTGAGCAAGCTTTACATATCCAACACGTCTACTTTTCTCCCGTGGCGATGGGCAATGAATCACTTGCGCCCCACTCACTCCACGAACCATCATAAACGCTTAAATTACTGTAACCACACTCGGTAGCAAATAACGCTAAAACACAGGCTGTAATACCTGAGCCACAGCTAAATTGTAGCTGCTGCGCATCATCAACCACGTCATTAAATATCGCTTTAATTTCAGTAAGTGGTTTTGCTTCACCTTTATTGAGTAAATTCATAAAAGGTAACGAGCGACTATTTGGGATATGCCCGCTACGCATACCTTTTCGGGGTTCACTTTCTTCGCCTGTAAAACGCTTATAAGCACGTGCATCTAGCAATGCAGTGCTGGGCTCATCGATTACGTCAACCACTTGTTGGCTATTAATAAAATACGCAGAGTTATAGTTTGCCGTAAAATCACCTTTACCTGACGCTTTGCTATAACCTTGTTGTGTGGCGTAATCGCTCTCTAACCACTTTTTAAGGCCACCACTGAGTACTTTAACATTGTGATGCCCCATAGCTTTAAACATCCACCACGCTCTTGCTGCGCTAAATAAACCGCCATCTTCGTATACAACTATAAACGAGTCGTTATTTACACCTGCATTTTGCATCATGTGGGTAAACTGCTGCTCGCTGCATACCATACTTGGTAAGGGATTTGATCTATCGGCTAATTCGTTTTTTATGTCAAAACGTTTAGCGTTAGGCAGCATTGCTTGCGGCGAATAAGTACCCAAAACACCTGGGCGCAGCATACCTGCATCAAATATCACTAATGCAGGATTATTAAGTTGCTCGTGTAATTGCTGACAGCTAATTAGGTTTTTCACTACGATTCCTTATCACCATGATACTTAGCAAACTCGTCATTACCCGTAAAACGCGCTTCAATCGCTTTAATGTGTTTATCTTCAGTGTGTTTCCAAACGCCAGGAATACAATATACATGTTCAATAAAGCTAAAAAACTTATCCTTTAATAATGTATTTGGTTGCCAGCCCTGTACTACTTCGTTCATATTCTCAGCTAGCTGCTCTGCAGTGCTTGCATGCTTTACCAAACCCTCAATGTTGTAACAGGCTTGTCCAAGAGTTAAAACTCGTTTATTTAGCAGCAATGCTTCTAAGCCGACCGTTGAATTAATCGTTAATACGGCTTCAGCGCACTTAATCAAATCACTTGTTTGATTTCCATTAGCAAAAATTGCAATCGGATCTTTTTCATAAAGATGAGCGTAATGTTTATGCCACGACGGATGCTCTTTAAAAACCACTTTTAAACTTGGATCGTTTAAGCTTTTGACGGCTTTAATCACCTCGTCGTAAAACATGTCCATAGAGTTTATCCACGGAGAAAAGCTAGCTAATTGAGTATCGTGAGGTACTTGAAAAGGCGCAAATATATAGCGTTCTGGCACATCGGCGCATTCAAATTCACAGCGCTTTTTATGATCAGCTCTTGGAATTAAATCCGGCGCACAAAAGTTTAGCTTATTTTGTGGGTCAAAATTTAGGTAAAAAGAAGGGTCACGGCTTAACGACGCATTATAGTTAATACCGCTAGGGTCCAAGCTACTTGTACCGGGTAGTAAACCATTTTCATAATAAAACTGCTTAACACCTAATGCTTTTGCAGCCATAGCAACGGTCGTATTTGGAAGTTTATTGCCGTTCCAAATAACAATGCACTCAGGATTAGTCTCGGTTAATAAGGCTAAATACTTAGCGTATCGTAATCGTTCAAATAAAACTAACCCAGCACTGTAAACAGCAGTAATAATAGGACTATTCCAGATAGCATTACGTGCTCTTTTGCGTTTTAGCTGAGAGTTAACTACATCAGTAAAATTAACTTGAAACGCATCTTTTAAATACTTAACAGCAGAAAGCTTAGGGGCTCCCATGATATGTAATTGGCAATCCATCGACAATTTTTTGATTATTTTTCTATAGTATTTTGCGTGTACATTTTTGCGAGAGATAAATAGGTAAGCCATACAAGCTATATTTGCCAATTATTGTTTTTATGAAATAATTCTAAGTGGACAATGACATCAAAGCAAGGTTCCCTTTACTTAATAATTACTTTAAAGCCTTTATGGCTACATTTTTATAATTTCACCACGAAGTGGTGCCATTCTAGAAAGAATATCGTTTTGTAAGCTATGACTAATGTTTTGCTCATTCATTGCATTTATAAGCAAATCAACCACATGATTAAAGTCTTTCTCTGTAATATGCATACCAGTATGAATTGCCACCATAGAGTCGCCATCATATGTACACGGGCCTTCTACTAGCATGCACATATGAGTAATAAACCCTTGGCGAAAGTACGCTATATTGCTGTGTTCAAAGTAATGAATTATCTGCTCGTCATTACCTATTTGATAGATAAAGCTATCAACAATTCTGCCTATCCCCGCTTTACCATCGAGCTTTTGATAAAGCGATAATTGTGTTGAGCTAGCACAACTACAAAGCAATCCTACGCATACTATAAAAATACCAACGCTTTTCATTACCAATACCCTGTTACCGATAAATACCAACCTGTTTGATCGTCAGCCCCTGCAATGCTTCCTAAATCAAGGTAAGCCGCTGTCACACTTACGTGCTTATTAGGCATCCATGCTACAAATAAGTCTTTCCAATCTTGTTCGCCTAAGTTTAAGTTATTTGATTTTTGACGATACTCAACACCTACGGCTACTTCACGACTAAAAAATATAGCTGTGCTGCCTTCAAATAGCACTTTACCACTACCATTTTCTCCACCGTAGCCAAGCAAACCAAGTTGATTAGCTTCGCTGTATCGTGTAGTTACGTTCCAAAACCAGTTATAACCAGCAATGGCCCCTAAATGTAATTTACTAGCAGCGAGGTAATAGTCAGTGCCGCTAGTATCTTCTGCGCCTACAAGTGCTGCAATACTGCCATCATCCAGTGATTTATGCTGAATACCTAAGCTAAGTTGTGGCCAATCACTGTAAACAATATCACCGTATAAACGTATTTTAGCACCTGTAATTGATTGCTCTATTTCAGCATCAAGTGCTGGTACATCAAAGCGCTGTTGGGCATAACTGAGCTCAACACGATTAAATAAATTAAGTTGTGCACCACATACGTCAAGTGTGTAGTCGGTTACATCTGCGCGGCTACAAAAGCCATTTACCGAAAATTCGTCATCACTTGCGTACCCAGCAAGTTGTGCCCACGGTACAATACCACCGCCGCCACTGCCTTCAATTTGAGAAACGCCCGGCGTAGCTAGCAGTTTTCCATTGCTTGCAATGCTCGGTACACTAATTATTAAAAACAAACTTGCTAATAAGTATTTAATTTTTTTCATAGTATTCCTCCAGCCATTCTTCTAATAGTTCTGCTTTTAAAGGCCTACTTAAGTAATAGCCTTGTGCATGGTCACACTGCATACCTCTAAGTAAATTTAATGAGCCAAGTGTTTCAACCCCCTCAGCTACAACCGAGAAACCTAGCTGATGCCCCAACGTAATTGATGATTGCACTATAAATTGATCTTTTTGCGATTCATCAAGTTTTAGGATAAAGCACTTATCTAGCTTAAGCTCATCAATCGGTAACATTTTTAATCGACCAAGTGATGTTTGCCCTACACCATAATCATCTAATGATATTTTAACGCCAATTGCCTTTAGGTTTTCGAGCGCTTTAATACCTTTTTCTTCGTTTTCGATCATATCGCGCTCAGTAAGCTCAATAGTAATCAGCTTAGGATCTACTTTGTACTTTTTA
This sequence comes from Pseudoalteromonas sp. Z1A6, assembly GCF_011378745.1. Taxonomy (NCBI): domain Bacteria; kingdom Pseudomonadati; phylum Pseudomonadota; class Gammaproteobacteria; order Alteromonadales; family Pseudoalteromonadaceae; genus Pseudoalteromonas; species Pseudoalteromonas sp. Z1A6. Next base: position 7,603 of record NZ_WTKW01000055.1, on the reverse strand, counting down.
AGCGTACGAACTAATGCAGCATGAAAGCCCGGAAATGCTATATCTTGCGCAGATACATTTATTGCAGCCTGTAAGTTTATATTTTTAGACTGCCAATCCGCTACTTGTGCTACAACCGTATTAACAACCCACCCTGTAAGCTCAACAATAAGGCCCGACTGCTCAGCTAAGTCAATAAACAGTTCAGGATTAACCCAACTACCATCTTTTCGCTGCCAGCGAATAAGCGACTCAACTTTATCTATTTTTTGCGTTTTCATGTGTAATTTTGGCTGATAGGTCATAAATAGCTGACCATCATCATCACTAATTGCCTGCTTTAATTCATCAAGCATTATTAAGCGCTCTAAGTGCGCCTCGTCTTCACCATTTTGATAATAATGTATGCTCTCTTGTGTGTTTGCAGCACTTTCAACAGCAATTAGCACGCGGCGCATTAAGTCATCACTTGCAATTCCTTGCGTAGGATACTGCACAATGCCCGCACTAAAGCGTAAGTTAATTTTTAGTTTTTGAATGGTGTAGCACGCTTGTAATTGTGCCATTAAGCCAACAATACCGCTTTTGTGTTCGCGCGCTGCCGCAGTCGGAAACACAGTTAAAAACTCATCCCCGCCAATACGAGCATGAAAGCCCCCTAACTCATCCGAAAAATCACTTATTCTGCAAGCAACCGCCTTTAGGCAGTCATCACCAATACGCGGACCGAGCTTATCGTTTATATGGCGAAGACCCTTTATGTCTATTGCAACGAGCGTGTACTCGGCTGATGAATCTAACTCATCATCAAGCACCTCAAGCATGGCTGAGCGGTTATAAAAGCCTGTTAAGGAGTCGTGTCTGGCTTGAAAGCTAATTTGTTGCTCGCGCTGATTAATATCATTACCCATGCTATCAAACGCTGCGACTAGCGTGTCTATTTCGGTACTTTGCCTTCGCCCTTTAAATTCAAAAGCATAATTACCTTGTGCAAATTGCCTTGCTATTACAGCTAGTTGAGTAAGTGGCGTAGTTAAATTATTTGCAAATATGCTGCTCGTAATAACACCTACAAACATAGTTAAAATAGCTAAAATAATAAGTGTAAAAAGAAGTTTTTCGAAGTCACTATAACTTTGTGTTAAATCGGCGCTCAGTAAAATAATTATAGGATGGGTCAACAACGATGGTAAATCTATATCTCGGTTACGATACACCAAATACTCACCAAAAAAACGCGATGTGGTTACGGTACTAAAATAGCTAACCGGTTCAAATTGCTCAGGACGATTAGCTAATGAGCTAATAACAATATCGTCAGCGCTGCCTATAAAGCTCACATCCATGCCTGTTAAGCTTTTTAGTTCATGGGCTACATTGTCATCAATTTTAAAGCCCACCAAACTATAGGCCACTGTACGTGGCGCTCTTACGGGTAATAAAATAATTTGGTAAAGCTCGTTATTTAGCACCACAAAACTAGACTCTTCTGGCGCACTTAAAAGCTCTTCCATTAACGGCTTTAAGTTATGTGAAAAAGCGTCTTCGTCAGTATTGGCGGAAATTAGCCTACCCGATAAATCAAGTAGCAGCATTAATTCGGCATCAATACGTTGGCTATGATTAAACAACACACTGCTTATTGTCCCGGCATCCCGCGTTGCTACAGCTTGCTTAAAACCAAAGTCGGAGGTGAGTACTTTTGCTGCGGTTAGTAGTAGGCTTTCTTTTGATTTTAAATATTGCTTATAAACATTTTGCGCTACGGTAATGTCTTGATTTACTTTTTCTTCTTGAAACTTACTCGTAGACCACCAAAAACTAAACAAGCTGACCATAGTGGTTAATAACACTAAGCCAACACATAAAATGGTTATGCGATTTCGTAAACTATTAGTCATTACCAGCCTTAAACTTACTACCAAAGGTATTTCTAGGTGCTGGGGTCGATGTGTTTACTGTTATCTGTAACTGTTTTTGAGAATTAATTGTTATCATTTTTTTATTCTCCAATGGCGCTGTTTGTAAAGGGTGCCACACACTCACTTGTGCAGGCAGCGTATTAATAGGCAAACTAACATAGCCTTTTTTATCTGTTTTATATACGGATTCACTACTCGCTACATAGATATAGCCAACCATAGAGTCATGAATATTACACCCTAAAACAACAACCCCTTGTTGCTCAAACGTAATGGGCTCTTTTGGTTGCCCTGAATATAATCTTAGTTGAAAAGGCTTAGCTTGTGAAAAAGAATAAACATGATGGCGAATATTATCGCTGTTAGGAAAGTTAACTTTTTGACCCTGTTGTACAACTAATAATTCGGGTAAAAACTGCTTATGGACTTGATCCATTATAGCAATGGGCAAATTTGATGGTGTGGCTTGTTTGTCAGCAATATTAAGCTCAACCACTGCACCTGATAACTTTTGGCCGTGTTGATCTTCTATTACTAATTCAATATTCGCACTTAAAGCAAACTGACTAAAAAACAAACCTATAGCTAAAAAGTAACTGCTTTTTACAAATTTTTGCAATGCCCGTTCAAACATAACAACACCTAAATATTAATGTTAGGTTAAGTTAATTAGAGACGAGCACTAATTGCAAGAATTATAGCCCAGTAACTAAAAATAAAGACTTAGTTACTGGCTTTGTTAGCACTTAAGTGCTGCTATTTAACAATTAATCCGTAATCGTTATCTAAAATAGTAATTACTTCTTGGCGAGGATCTTCAGGGATCACAATATCTTTACCCACAATTTTGCTCGCTATGCCAACATAGGTATTTGACACTTCAAGCATTACTGATTCTGGTAAAATATAATCTTTAGCTAACTGCTCACGCTCACTCATGCGATCTTTATTTAATAATACGTCGCTCTCTGGCACATTATTAATAAGTAATTGGCGAAAGCCTTCTTTAGAATTTTCAACAATTTTACCATCTTGATAAGCCGATTCATCCCAAATACGTGATGAATCTGGCGTGCCTACTTCATCAATATAAATAAGCTGTTGCGCGCCATTTAAATCCTCTACATAACCAAACTCAAATTTTGTATCTACAAAAATTTGGTTAAGCTTCGCTAGCTCATCACTAATTAATTTAAAACCTTCAACTAACAGCTTTTCGTATTTTGTTACATCATCTGCTGACTTAAAGTTAAATACATCTAAATTATTAGTAATGTTAGCGCGGGTAATATTTACATCATCGACAGCCGGAATATCGGCAACACCTTCAATAATACCTTTTGTTGATGGCGTAATTAGAACGTTATCAAGTTTTTGATTGGCTTTTAAGCCCTCTGGTAAATCAATACCACAAAAATTACGTACGCCTTTAGCGTAATCGCGCCACATGCTACCAGTAATATACTGGCGAGCAATTGCCTCTACTTTTACAGTACTGGCTTTGCGTACAATCCATACATACGGATGCGGAATATCAACAATATGATTCCCCGCAAGGCCTGCTTTATCAAATAACTTAAACCAATGGGCTGCCACTGAATTTAATGCTATACCTTTACCTGGTACGCCATTTAAACCATTTTCACCTTGCCAAATGCAATCAAATGCAGAAATTCGGTCTGAAATAACCATAATCGCCAACTCAGTACCCTGTGGCACTTTGTAGCCTTTGTCTTTAATTAATCGTGCGCTGTCTTCATCAGTTAACCAATAAACTGAACGAACTTTACCGCTGTGTACTTCACCTTTGGTACGAATGGGTAAATCATCGTTTACGTCTAAAACTTTATAGCTAGTCATGCTATCTCCGGGGTTAGGGATGCTCTTTGAGCAAAGTATGGTATGGGGTTATATGGGCTGTATAATAATCTAGCCAACCTCAAAGCTCAATCGGATGCTTAAAACAAATAAAGGCATATATTTATAAGCAGGTCGCAATGGGGTAAACTTAATGCGCTAACCAGCCTGAGGAGATAGCTTGAACTACTTAACTGCCACTAAAAATAAAAAATACTTAATGTATATTTCTCAAAATTACTCGTACGCTATTTTGAGACCTTTGCAGGCGCAGATATTGGCACATGGTGGTGAAGTACGTTGGTTTTTAGCGGGTAGCGAAGTAAACCCCAACTTTTTAGCCGCAAACGAGCAGCGTTTAGATACAATTAAAGATGTTAAAAGCTGGACTCCAAACATTACATTTATACCAGGAAATATAGTCCCAGGCTTTATTCCGGGTAAAAAAGTAGCTGTATTTCATGGCTTTAATTCTGAAAAACGCAGCTCTGAAGGTAATCGTGGGCATTTTACTATTCGTGGTTGTTACGATTTATATTGCACGCAAGGGCCAAATACAACAACCCGATTTAAAGAGCTAGCTAAGCAGCATGGTTTCTTTAAAGTAGTTGAAACCGGTTGGCCAACACTCGATCCACTTTTTAGCGAAACCTTAAATAACCCTTATATAAGTGACGACTCTCGTCCTACTTTACTTATATGCTCTACTTTTTCACGAAAGCTGTCACTTGCTCCTAAACTATATGAGCAAATAAAACATTTTAGTGAACAAGGTAAATGGCGTATCTTGATGCAGTTTCACCCTAAAATGCCTGCCGAATGGGTTAATAAATACAAAGCGCTGAGTAACGAAAATCTAACATTTATTGAAACCGATAATGTCTTGCCATTACTCCAAGCAGCCGATGTTATGCTGTGCGATACATCGTCAGTTCTTTTAATGTTCTTACTACTACGTAAACCGGTAGTCACGTTTTGTAATCAAAAGCCCCTTCCTCATTTACTCGATATTATCGACGCTGATGAAGTAGAAGCTGCTATTGAACATGCGCTTACTAAACCTAGTGATTTAATGCAAAACATAGAAAGCTATTGCCAAGAACTTCATCCGTATACCGATGGTCAATCTAGCCAGCGCGTATTAAATGCAGCTAATGAATTTTTACAAAGTAACGAAAAACTAAAATCCAAACCACTAAATATAATAAGACAGCTAAAAATGCGTAAAGATCTAAACTATTGGGGTTGGTAACCAGATAATGATAAATCTAAAAAACGTAACTTTTAAGTGGCATAAAAGCGATAGCTCACCCACGCTCAACATAAAAGAGTTAGTTATAGAAAAAGGTGAGCATATTTTTTTACACGGTCCTAGTGGCTCAGGTAAATCGACATTGTTAGCGATTCTTGCTGGCATTAATACAACCACTAGCGGTGAGGTATCAATTTTAGACAAAAACCTAACTACATTAAGCAATACTACCCGTGATGTTTTTAGAGCGGATCACATTGGCTACATTTTTCAAAACTTTAACCTGCTTCCTTATTTAACTCCTATTGAAAATATAACGCTTGGGTGTGAGTTTTCAAAAAGTCGAAAACAAAAAATATTAAAGCAATCATCAAATAAAAACTCTGCCTTACAAAAAGAAGCGATGCGGTTATTAAATGCTTTAGGCCTTACTGCGCAGTATCACCATAAAGATGTAGCGACATTAAGTATTGGACAACAACAGCGCGTTGCTGCAGCTCGCGCATTTATAGGCAGCCCTGAATTAATAATTGCTGATGAGCCCACATCTGCACTTGATACAAATAACCGTGAAAGCTTTATAAAATTACTGTTTGAGCAGGCAAAGTTATCTAATAGTACGTTGGTATTTGTGAGCCACGATGAAACACTAAAGCCTTTATTTGACCGCTCCATTGACCTTATAAGCTTGCAGGAACAAGTATGATTCTCGCTAAACTTGCTTACAAAAGCTTATTAAACCGCCGCGCAAGTGTACTGCTTACATTATTTACTATCGCAATTAGCGTAATGCTGCTTTTAAGTATTGAACGAGTACGAATTGATGCTAAAAGCAGTTTTAGTAATACTATTTCGGGCACTGATTTAATTGTGGGTGCACGTACCGGCGACATACAGTTGCTGCTTTCGTCAGTATTTAGAATCGGCCATACTAATAACGGCGTAAGCTGGAAAAGCTATGAATACATAACAAGTCAGCGAGGCGTAAAATGGAGCATACCCATAAGCCTAGGCGACAGCCATAAAGGCCAAGCGGTACTAGGCACAACACTTGATTATTTTAGCCATTATCGTTTTGCAAAAAAACAAAATTTAACCTTTAACAAAGGCCACCCTTTTGCTGCAATTAACGAAGTGGTGCTAGGTAGTGAAGTTGCAAATAAATTAGGTTACAAACTTAACGACTCTATTGTTATATCGCACGGTATGGGGAACACCAGCTTTCATCATCATGACGACAACCCATTTAAAATCGTCGGTATTTTAAATCCAACAGGCACGCCTGTTGATAAAACACTGCATATACCTTTAGCTGCAATAGATTTAATTCACGGCGGTTCAAGTCCAGCT
>NZ_WTKW01000055.1:0-1223 GCF_011378745.1 Pseudoalteromonas sp. Z1A6 | reverse complement strand
CGCTGAACACGCTGAACACGCTGAACACGCTGAACACGCTGAACACGAAAAGCATAATGATTTAACGGGTCATCCAAAACAAATTACAGCATTTTTAATGGGATTTAATTCGCCTTTGTACACACTACAAATTAGGCGCAATATAAATCAATATAAGCCAGAAGCCCTGCTTGGCATTATGCCAACCGTAACACTTAAAGAGTTATGGGAAATGCTCGCCATAGTAGAAAAAATACTTTTACTATTCTCAGCTGTTGTCGTGTTAGTAAGCCTACTTGGCATGCTAACGACATTGCTTGCAAATTTAAGTCAGCGTCGTCGCGAACTTGCTATATTACGTTCGGTAGGCGCTCGCCCTTGGCATTTATTTACACTTATAAGTATTGAGTCACTACTCACCACTTTGCTTGGCTGCCTAGTAGGTAGTGCGCTTTACTATTTAGTTATTTTTTCAGCCGGCGGTTACTTACAAAGTCATGCCGGTATAAGCGTAAATATCACAATGCTCTCTTACTATGAACTGGGCTTAATCGGCGTTATTATGGCAGCCGGTTTTATTATTGGCTTAATACCCGCTACTCGCGCTTATTTTTATTCACTCAGCGATGGCATGAGTATAAAAGCATAATTTTTAGGTACTCTATGACATTTTTTAAAACAGCAGTTAATTACAGCTTGTGTATTAGCTTATTATTTATAAGCTTTATAAGCAGTGCCAATCCACCAAAAGAAATTTTTTGGGAAGACTTAATCCCTAAAAACCACGTGCAAATAGACACTCAAGCACAAGCTAATCACGAAGGTAGCGATCAAAACTGGGTGCAACCCGATTTAGATGCACCAGTAGTAAAAGCACTTGATGGGCAATCGGTAAGCTTACCCGGCTTTGTTGTACCACTTGAGGGCGATAGCGAAGTCATTACTGAGTTTTTACTCGTCCCTTATTTTGGCGCCTGTATACACGTACCACCACCACCGCCAAATCAAATAGTCCATGTAACAATTAAAGGTGGAGTACCAATAGATAGCCTATACGACGCAATTGTTGTAACTGGAGTCATAAGTACACAAACATGGTCGGGCGAAATAGCGCAGGTAGGATATAAAATGAAAGCGGTCGGTGTAGCACCGTTCGAGCTTTAAAATAAAGGGCCAGCTTTTAAAGCTGGCCCTTAAATATCATTAAATTTAGAATCGATAAAATTTACACAACTAAATATTCA
>NZ_WTKW01000549.1:0-1709 GCF_011378745.1 Pseudoalteromonas sp. Z1A6 | reverse complement strand
TTTTCTGTCAAAGTATATTTGTTTTTTGGGGATGTAACTGTCTGTTAGTGGCAGTAAATTAAGAAAAAACAGATTCCACGAAAAAGTAAGTGCCGGCACCCACCAATGATAAGGCTCCTCGGAGTAAGTCATCACAATACAAGAGAATAAAAATAACAAACTTAAAACAAAGCCAATAGCCATAGGACCAAAAAGCAAAGCTCTAGCGGGACTATTCCCGCACATTTCTATTTTATATCGCTCTGGATGTTTTTGTATTGCTTTTTGCTTTCTTGCAGGTAAATCATATAAATAGCATAAACCTTTGAATTTTTTCTTGAGGCTATTTAATCTCTCAGGGTAAAAAAAACAATTAAACCGCGTTTTTTTAGGCATGATATCAACAGCTAGGTAGTCATTATTTTGCATTAGAGCCCTTTACTTTGCTTACCTAGGGAATTTGGAAGACCTAGATTTGAAATCCTTTTCTATTTGTTAACTTACCATAAACGGTGAAGGGTTAGTAACCTCAAGGAAAACCGATAAAAAGCTGAAGCGCAAGATGCTTTGCTTTATATTTCCACGTTAATTGCTCTATGCGCTCTGGTTCTGCTTTCCAATGCAGCCAAGGTTTAATTACTTCTTCACGCTCTCTACCTTTAAGCCAATCAAATGGAAATGCTTCACTCAGAATTTCCTCTTCAATTTCTAATTGCTGCGAAAACGAAAATGAGGACCAAAACTCATCAGGCCGATTATTCCTCTTATCAAATTCAGCTGTGATAAAGTCTAGATGTCGGTGCTTTTCGTATTCTGGTACATCAGGCAAGGGCTTACTTAAATCCATAAAGCGTACATAACACTCCCACAATAAATAACAATGCACTGGATTGGCTGAAAGTTCTACAACTGAACCGGTTACTATTGTTTTAGGGTACTTATCTTGATCAATATGACTAATTTCTGGAAAGTAATTCATTACACCCGGCGTGCCCATTTTCGAGGTTAACCTGCAAACAACCTCTTCCCATCTAAAACAACAGTTACCTAACTCATCGCGTTGTTCACAACCTGGTATATCAAAAGTAAACCCGACCGTTTGGTTTTGCCTATCAAGGTACATCACCCTATCTGGTATGTATCTTGCTGTGATCGGTAATAAATTTAAGAAGAATAAATTCCAAGAAAAGGTAACAAGTGGTATCCACCACTGATATTTTTCACCCTCATCATAAAATGGAAGTGATAAAATACTAATTAATGTAACAAAGCTTAATACAGCCCCTATAGCCATTGGCCCAAATAAAATGGCTTTTATAGGGTTATTGCCACAAGGCGCTATTTTATATTGCTCTTTTTTATTCGCGTAAATATGCCTATCTTGATTTAGCCAACGTCGAAAAAAGCATAACCCTCTAAATTCGCTTCCCTTATTTATTATTCGGTGAGCTTCAAAGAAGCGATTAAACTTCGTTTTCTTTGGCATTATTCCAACACCAAAGTAATTATTTTTTTGCATCAGGTTCCTTTGCTTTAATAAACCTAGACAGCACTTGTGCCACCTAGGTTTAAATTCCATTTTTAATTATTATCAGAATCCCAGTTGCATGCTATAAATATAATCATCTTTAAGGTATTCCCATAAACAACTGCAGTGCTAAACGCTTTGCTTTGTATTTCCAGGTTAGTTTTTCAATACGCTCAGGCTCACCTTTAAAGTGTAACCAAGG
>NZ_WTKW01000548.1:0-1750 GCF_011378745.1 Pseudoalteromonas sp. Z1A6 | reverse complement strand
CGCTGAGGGTATAAACCATCAGCGCTTTATTAAGCTCAAGCTAAATCCACAAAAATCACATTTAATATGGATAAGTTATACTTTTATGTATTTAACCTTCTTCTTCAATAAGCGACTCTAGTAGGTCGTGTATTTCAGCTTTAAGCTCTTTGTCTTCAATTTTATTGGCGCTGACTTTAGCATTTTGAAGGTTTTTAATAGCTTCATCTTTTTGGCCAAGCTCAAGCTGTAATGTAGCCATTGAAAAAGAAACCGACGACATGTGATCTTTGTTATTAATCGCAATCGACTTTTCTAATGCTTTTTCGTAAGTAGTAATTGCCTCTTCTAACTCTTCGGTAAAATCAGCTAAAGTTTCCCATTGTACAGGGTGATCTTTTGAGGTGTTTTCGTTTTCAATACAAATAGCTTTTAATTGAGCAAATAACGACTCAAACTTTTCACGGTTATTTTTGTTAGCCGCCGCCATTAAATCTTCTGCTAGATCATGTACCGCTTTATATACTTTTGTATTCATCATCACTGGTTATCCTTTAATGCAGCTAAACTCATTTACTCACTCAATTTAGCTAAAATGTATCATTACAGTCATTATAAAACGTATTTAAACAACTGATTTATTTAATTTGGTGTATAGCGTAATAATACATTAATAATGAACATCGCGTAGGCGTTAAACACTCTGAGATTAAACTTTATCGCAATTACTCTTGGTAAACTTACACGCTGAATAAACTTGCAACCCAATCCAACGTAAAAATGGTCGTAAAGACTTTAAGTGCAATGACAACTAAAAATAATAGGATGATTGCCGCTTTGGCTTTGCTACTTTTAAGATTGTTCCAATACAATAGCTTTGCATTAAATTCTGTTTTTAACTTAGTGACAGCCTCCTTCATAATAACGCCCTGCTTAGGTATCTGCGCTCAGCAACATTTAACAATCACACAGTTGCTCAAGCGGGGTTTGTAATATTTTTCGCTACCTTTAGAGTAAACCATTAAATAAAGCCTGTACTATATAAAATGTAACAAAGGGTTTTAACTTAAGTTATTGTATCTAACTATTGTTTACACACCCAAAAATTAAAGGATGGGTAAATTCAGTAGAGCGTTAATAATAAATTTGGTGCTACACTAATAACTAACTTAAACTCGTTAACAGCCAACCAAATTAGCAAATTATGAAAGAATGCAACCAGTGTGGTAAATGCTGTATTAAATATGGCGGCGGCGATTTAAGCGCAACGAAAGAGGAAATAGATTTATGGGAGCTCTTTAACCCCGAAATTTATGAATACGTTAAAAACAACGAAATTTGGTTTGACCCAAAAACAGGCTTAAGACTTCAAGTGTGCCCATTTTTAGAAATTGCGCCTAAAAAAGATCCTCTCGCTAAAAATATGTATACCTGCAGTATTTACCTCGACCGCCCAGAGGACTGTCGCCACTACCCAAGCCTCATTCCTGAAATGATCAGAGACGAATGCGAAATGATTGAACCTATCGACATAAAAAATCAAACCAGGGCTCAACATAAACTAGATATACTTATGATTGATAGTCGGTAACTCTCTTTTAAACTGCAACAGGTTATTGGTTATTTTTTTATTTTTAAATAAGAGTAAACGTGTATACCAACAACCTATAGCCACAACAATAGAGCCAAAGCAAATTACAAATAAGGGTATTATAGGCTCATTCCATCCCATTGGAATAATTATAATAAATGGAGTTACACTCGCTAAAAG
>NZ_WTKW01000547.1:0-1750 GCF_011378745.1 Pseudoalteromonas sp. Z1A6 | reverse complement strand
CAAAAAACTATTAACCAAACTAGGTTAATAGTGAGTAAAAATTAAAAATAAGCACAGCATTTTATGCTGTGCTTTTTTAATTGCTTTTCATTAGCAAATACAATTCCTATACTGGCAACTCTTAAAGTCAATTAGGGTGATTATATGGCAACCAAGCCAACCACACTGTCATTACTAACGAGTACCCGCTTCGCAATTTTTAGTATTGTTGTTATTTGCTTCGTACTACAAGTGATCAATAGCCTACCTGGTATAAACCTAAATGGTTTAGGCATATATCCACGCAGTATCCAAGGCTTAATTGGCATACTATGCGCACCTTTTTTACATGGTAGCTGGTGGCACTTCGCCAGTAATATGATTCCATTTGTAGTGTTAAGTTGGCTAATTTGCCAGTACAGCGTAAAACGTTTTTATAACGTATTTATTTTTACCGCTCTAGTTGGTGGACTGTTAGTTTGGGCATTTGGGCGCAGTAACATACATGTTGGTTTAAGCGGTGTTATATATGGTTTATGGGGCTTTATTCTATGCTACGGCTTAGTAAGACGCTCATTAAAATCAATTATAATTGCTGTTGTAGTGGCTATACTTTATAGCGGTTTTATATGGGGTGTTTTACCCCAGCGCTATCATGTATCGTTTGAAAGCCATTTATTTGGAGCGCTAAGCGGATTGTTTTTAGGTTATAGATTAGCAAAAGCCGATAAATTAAAAGGTCGGTAAATTAAGTATTAGGGCCTTTAATTAATTTTTTATGGCCACATTTACCATATATGTATTTCATCTAACAGAGGTTATTTATGAGTGATAAAAACGAATACACGCCACCAAAAGTATGGACGTGGGAAAGTGAAAGTGGCGGTAAGTTTGCCAGCATTAACCGCCCAATTGCAGGCGCGACTCATGACAAAACTCTACCTATTGGTGAGCACGCATTTCAGCTTTATTCTCTTGCGACACCTAATGGCCAAAAAGCTACAATCATGTTTGAAGAGCTTTTACAGCTTGGTTGCACCGATGCAGACTATGACGCATATTTAATAAACATAGGTGATGGCGATCAGTTTGGATCTGACTTTGTTGATATTAATCCAAACTCAAAAATCCCAGCGCTAATGGATCATTCAACCACGCCGCCTACTCGCATCTTTGAATCTGGTTCTATTTTACAGTATTTGGCTGAGAAATTTGATGTACTCATACCTAAAGATTTAAAAGCTAAAACTGAGTGTCGTAACTGGCTATTTTGGCAAATGGGCTCAGCGCCTTACTTAGGTGGCGGATTTGGTCATTTTTATAGCTACGCACCAAGTAAAATGCAATACCCTATTGACCGTTTTACCATGGAAACCAAACGCCAGCTTGACGTGTTAAATCGCCATTTAAGCGAAAATGAATACATGGCAGGTGATGAATACTCAATTGCCGATATTGCAATTTGGCCGTGGTACGGATCGTTAGTGCTTGGAGCTTTATATGATGCAGCAGAGTTTTTAGATGTTGCCTCATACACCCATGTTGTACGCTGGGCTACGCAAATATCAGAGCGCCCCGCAGTAAAGCGTGGTCGTCGCGTAAATCGCACATGGGGCCCTGAAGAAGAGCAAATGGCAGAGCGCCATAACGATAGCGATTTCGAAGGTTAAATCTATAGAACAGCAAGTAAAGTCGTTAACACTTTAACCTGCTTGATAATTTTAAGGCTCAAAATAAATATTTATTTTGGGCCTTTTTACTTTTTAAACTT
>NZ_WTKW01000546.1:0-1754 GCF_011378745.1 Pseudoalteromonas sp. Z1A6 | reverse complement strand
GCCGTAATTTAATTTTTGGCTATTGTCGCTATATATGCATTTATATACCCCGGAGAAATAATGAGTAATTTAAGCTTGAAAAACAAACTGTTGTTATTAGCTATATTGCCCTTAATGCTACTTTTGATTAGCTTGATGCTGAGTTCTTATTATTTAGAGAATAAAAATCAGCAACAAAATTTTGAAGCATTTCAAACTAAACTAATAAGTGACAAACAAACGTTGCTAAGCACCGAGGTAGAAATTGCCAGTAAAATTGTGCGCTACCAAATAGCAAATGGCTCTGAGCAAGATGCTAAAAATGCTTTAAGAGATTTAACATTTGGTCAAGGTGGTTACTTTTTTATATACGACACAAATGGCGTTAGTGTTTTTCATGCATTATTAGGTGATGCTATTGAAGGGCAAAACAAAATAGGGATGACTGACCCTAACGGTAAAAAAATAATAGTGGGCTTATTAGATCAAGCTAGAAAAGGCGGTGGCGCTTTTAACTATCATTTCCAAAAACCAAATACCACAGGCTTAGTTGAAAAAATGGGCTATGCAGCAATGATCCCAGGTACAAACTGGATGATTGGTACTGGCGCATATATGGATGATATAGACGCAGAACTACTTAAATATCAAACAGCAATGCAAGAGCACATGAATGATAAGGTAGTGACCTTATTGCTAATTGCTTTATTTTGGGTTGTGTTAACTATTATATGTGCGTTAATTGCCGCAAATACAATGGTAAAACCAATACAGCGTATGGCGCAAAGCCTTGACGATATTGCCAAAGGTGAGGGCGATTTAACTAAACGTTTAGATATTGATACTAACGATGAAATAGGCCAACTTGGCGAAGCATTTAATATGTTTGTAAGTAAGTTACATGGCATTATTGCTAATGTGGTTGATGTAACACACGATGTAAAAACAGCCTCTAGTGATATAAATACACAAACACGATTAATTGAAGACAAGCTACTTAATCACAATCATGAAACAGACCTTGTTGCGACGGCTATTACCGAAATGTCGGCTACTTCTCATGAGGTGGCTCAAAATACGAACCAAGTGGCAGAGTCAACCCAAGCGGCAACGCAAGAAGTTGCTAAAGCTCAAGAGTGTGTTGATATTTCACTCAGTGAGGTGTCTAACCTAATGGGCGAGATAAACCTAGCCGCAGAACAAGTTGATTCACTCAGTGATCAATCTAAAAAGATTAATAGTGTACTAAGCGTAATTGGTGGAATTGCCGAGCAAACAAATTTACTTGCACTTAATGCTGCAATAGAAGCTGCACGAGCAGGTGAGCAAGGGCGAGGGTTTGCTGTTGTTGCTGATGAGGTAAGAAGCTTAGCAAGTCGTACTCAAGTTAGCACATTAGAGATTAGTGAAATGTTGAGTGAGTTACATAATTTAGTATCGGATGCTGTAGCCGCAATGCAAGCGAGTCAGAATAGTTGTAATCGCTCAGTAGAATCGTCTCGTGCTATTTCAGAAAGTTTAGGTGCGGTAACAACCTCAGTTAGATCAATTAACGACATGAGTACGCAAATTGCGACAGCGGCGCTGGAGCAAAGTAGCGTTACAGAAGAAATAAACCGTAATGTATTTGCCATTCAAGAAATCGTTAATGAACTAACTATTTCAAGCAAAACTACCTCTTCGGTAGGCCAGCATTTAGCTGCGCGTGGTGAAAACTTAGGACAACTCGTTGGCCAGTTTAAAATTTAACAAAGTTTAAAACTTTACAGTAAAAG
>NZ_WTKW01000545.1:0-1771 GCF_011378745.1 Pseudoalteromonas sp. Z1A6 | reverse complement strand
AATTACACAAGTATCGTTTTTCTCTAGCCAAGTTCTAGTATTAAATTACGGAGCTTATCAGCTAGATCAGGTGACTTAATTAAAGCACCATGACAAGGAAGTAAAATTTTAGGCGGTGAAATTTCAATAAGTTGCATTACCGCGCTGGCAAAGACTTTTCGATCTTTAATACCAAAATTAGGAAATACTTTAACCATTTTTACAATGTCACATATTGGGCCTTCAGTATGTTTTTGGCCCGAAAAGGCATCCACAACATGCCAAATATAGCCAATCTGCGCTGACTCTATAAGCCAAACCTCACCATTTTTCAAACCACTGGGTTCTTCTAGGGTAAGTCCTTCTGGTAGTGCATTGGCTAGCGATGATAATTCTTTGAACGTTAGCCCTGTCCTGTCAGTCAAGCGTGCATGAGCACTCTCAGATGCCACTAAATGAGCTTTTGGGGTAGGCTTTTGAGTATTCTATCAAACCAGCATTATGGTAGGTATAGGGGCGAGTAGATATTGGACTTCGCCTAATTCGATTAGGCTATCTTTAGCCTCTTCACTGAGGCCTGACACTGGACTATATAAACAAACGCCACCTGTTCTCAGTTTAATAGCCGTGCATCTAAGGCTATTTTTGGTGGCGGTATATAATGTAGCAGAGCCATCAACTGCTTCAAACGTGGATAATTTAGCTGCCATCGGTACTTTCTTTGTCGTGGTCAAATTATAGCGGTCAAATAAATCTGCTCATGGTTCCGTAGTCTACCCAATATAACGCTTAAGCATTTTTTCTATTTGACCACTAGCCCTATAATTAGTGTTTATTTAATAACTTTTTTATACCAATCGACAATACCTTCACCAATTTCGTGTGGATGCGACTCTTGTAGATAATGCTTTCCTTCACCTAAATCTACTGCAGTAATATTTTTCCACGTTTCAGCGATATGCTCACCTAATTCTCGATTAATAATTAGTCCTGGCTCTGCATAAAATAACAACTTAGGCACATCTGAATTTTTGTGGTATTCATTATATGAATTAACAATGTCAGTGGTAAATTTTGGGACGCCATCAAACGAAATTTGACCAGGCCACATAAGCAGTGGTTTACGGCTCTTTTCTTCCAAATAAGGCGCTCGGTAATGGTCCATTTCTTCTTGAGTTAATTCTCTGCCCGCCATCATGGGTAGCATAGCCTCAATAAAGAAGTTGTTTTTAACAATCATTTCATGCCCTTCTGCAGGGTCACGAAATTTTTTAAATAATGTTTCTGTCTCTTTAGTCGTATTTTTCCAATAAGAAACTTGAGACATAGCTTCAAAAAAAACAATCCCTTTTATATTTTCTCTATGCTGATTGGCATAGTTAAAACCTAAAGCAGAACCCCAATCTTGAATGACTATAATGATATTTTTTAAGGCTAACTTTTCAATAAACGCATCTAAATAGGTAATATGGTCTTCAAATGTATAGTCTATATCGGGCTTGTCAGACTTACCCATTCCAATAAGATCGGGAACAACTACACGACCTAACGGACTTACATGCGGAATGATGTTTCGCCATAAATAACTTGATGTAGGGTTTCCGTGTATGAGTAAAAAAGTATCTTTAGAACTTTTGTCTCCTTCATCGACATAATGCATTTTAGAATCTAATACAGCTTGAAATTTAGATTCAAAAGGAAACGCTGCTGATATTGGTTTGTTGTTTGACATATTTATTCCTTTTTAAATGTTTAAATTGAATTTTTGCGATTTAAAACTCTTGCTGCTTTT
>NZ_WTKW01000544.1:0-1784 GCF_011378745.1 Pseudoalteromonas sp. Z1A6 | reverse complement strand
GTTTTTTTATGTTGTTTTATTAACAAAAAATATGTTCCCAAAGGTAGCATTTAGCGCTTTGGGTAGCAACAGTAAAAGGTAAAGTTCATATATCTGCCATATTAACGTCATAAAAAAGCGCGAAGTAAATTCGCGCTCGTATACTTAACTGCCGTTATATTTTAATACACACGTATTTTTCTTCTAGGTACTCATCCAGCCCTTGATGCCCACCTTCTCGGCCTAAACCAGATTGCTTAACGCCACCAAAAGGCGCTACTGGGTTTGATATAACACCTTCATTTACACCTACCATACCAAATTCAAGCCCTTCACTAATTCGGTAAATTTGCTTAATATTTTGGCTATAAAAATAGGCTGCTAGACCAAATGGTACATCGTTAGCAAGTGCAAGCACTTCACTTTCTTCATCAAAAGGAATAACCGTTAATACTGGACCAAATACTTCTTCGTGGTAAATATCCATGTCAGTAGTTACGTTGTTTACTATTAATGGGTTTTGAAAGCTGCCACCTAAGTCACTATTATCGCCAATCAACGTAGCACCTTTATCGAGTGCGTCTTGTACTAACTGTTGTACTTTCTCTTTGGCTTTAGGGTAAATGAGTGGGCCAATATCAACATCGTCTTCAAAACCATTTGCCACTTTTAACGCTGCAACCTTAGGCGTGATTTTTGACAGTACTTTGTCGAGAATATTACGCTGTATAAAGATACGGTTTGCAGCAACACATGCCTGCCCACTATTTCTAAATTTAGCCGCCATTAGCCCTTCTACAGCTTCATCTAAATCTGCATTATCAAAAATGATAAAAGGCGCATTGCCGCCAAGCTCCATCGAGGTGCGTTTAATTGTGTCTGCACATTGAGATAGCAACTGCTTACCTACACCGGTAGAGCCGGTAAATGTAAACTTACGCACGACTTCTGAATCAGTCAGCATTTTACCTACTGTTTTGGCATCTTGTGAAACCAGTACATTAAATGCACCTTTAACAAAACCAGCTTGATCGGCCAAATAAGCAAGTGCGATAGCACATAGTGGCGTATGTTCAGAAGGTTTAAGTATAAAGCTACAGCCCGCAGCGTAAGCTGGAGCTACTTTACGAGTAACCATAGCAACAGGGAAGTTCCAAGGCGTTATACCAGCTACAACACCGATAGGCTGCTTAAAGCTAGTTAAACGATGTGAGTCATCAGTTGGCGGAATCACGTCACCGTAACTACGCTTGGCTTCTTCTGCAAACCATTTGATAAAACCTGCACCGTAGTTAATTTCGCCAAGGGATTCTTTGAGCGGCTTGCCTTGCTCTTTGGTCATAAGCTCTGCAAGTGTTTGTTTGTGTTTTATAACTAGCTCATACCAGCGCATCAGCGTTTCGCTTCGCTCGGTGGCATTCGTCGCTTTTAATTTAACAAAAGCCCCTTGAGCTGCAGCTATTGCGCTATTTACACCCTGCTCGTCAATATCGCTTACATCAACAATACTTTTTTCGGTCGCGGGATCGTTAACGCTAAAGTGCGTATCAGTCTTATAAAATTCGCCGTTAATAAATGAGTCTGAGAAAATAAGATTACTCAAAATAAACCTCCGAAATAGATTTTAGGGATTGGGTTGAACTCTTAGCAGCGGGTTTACCCCGCGTTTATATAATCTGAAAAATACGTGATCATTTTGATGTTCAAGTTTGAGATTAGAAAAATTTAACTTAAAACGTTTGAGATTTAAAACGCGACATAAAGTCGCTGCTACGTGTTTATGAATGCTTTTTTGAAACAAAAAA
>NZ_WTKW01000543.1:0-1785 GCF_011378745.1 Pseudoalteromonas sp. Z1A6 | reverse complement strand
GCCCCTAGTTTGAACAAATTTTAATCCGCAAAGATCAACAGACCCTACGCGGTTTGACTTTGATATTGCTGATTTAGGATGGGGTGGACTCGATTATTCAAAATACGGATTACTTCAAATTGCGCTAAAGATAAGTTTTCGTCTAATTTAAAGGTTTCACTTAAATTCAAACAAATAGATGCATCAGGACAATGCTCTACAATTAAAAAATCACCTGACTGCGCTTTAGATGTTAATTTTACTATTGCCTCTACGCTTGGCTCTGTCCCGGTATATTCTTCAAAAAACCAACTTTTTGCTAAAACGGGTTTTAAGTGATACTTAACAGCAGTAGCATTTAATGATATTTGACAAATTTGAGCCGCAGACCACAATTCAAATCCATCCAGATAATTATAAACTTGTTCGTAAAATGCAGCATCTTCGAGACTAAAACGTGGATTTTTAAAAACAGAATCGGTGAGCTGTCTTAATTTATAAGGCGTGCATAATTGCATGTCGTCATTTAAATCAAGTAACAAACGATTTTTATCAGGACAAGTAATCCACTGCCATTGCTT
The DNA here is from genome assembly GCF_011378745.1 of Pseudoalteromonas sp. Z1A6. Taxonomy (NCBI): domain Bacteria; kingdom Pseudomonadati; phylum Pseudomonadota; class Gammaproteobacteria; order Alteromonadales; family Pseudoalteromonadaceae; genus Pseudoalteromonas; species Pseudoalteromonas sp. Z1A6. The sequence goes on along the minus strand of NZ_WTKW01000543.1, from coordinate 1,225 downwards.
TGATGCTTGTAACATTTACTCCTCCTTGGGTATGTTGAATAATTATTGCTCAGAGTATAACCGCTTTTGACCACTTTTAAAATGTTTGCTTAGAACATTTAGCTAACGATCAAAAGCTTAGATAACTGATCCTTATAAGCCGTTAACGATCGACTTTACCAATTGTGGACCTTTGTAGATGAACCCAGTATAAACCTGAACTAAATTTGCGCCTGCATCTAACTTTTCTTTTGCAGATGTAGCATCATCAATACCGCCGACTCCGATGATTGGTAGCTTACCTTGTGTTAAGCGTTTTAGCTCACTTACTACCTCTGTAGAGCGCATTCTAACAGGGTGACCTGATAAACCGCCCGCCTCTTGTGCATATTGCTGCCCCATGACTGCGGCTCGCTCAAGCGTTGTGTTTGTGGCAATTACACCATCAATTTTATTATTTAAAAGTGACTCACTTACTTGCTCTATTTGTATTTGATCGAGATCCGGTGCAATTTTTACAAGCATAGGAACTTGCTTATTATGCTTTGCAATTAAATCTAACTGTTCATTTTTAAGACTTTGCAATAAATCATCAAGTGCAGCACCATATTGTAAATCACGAAGCCCTGGGGTATTTGGTGATGAAATATTTACCGTAATATATGAGGCATGCTCAAATACTTTACGCATACAATGAATGTAGTCATCTTTACCTTGCTCGTTAGGTGTATCTTTATTTTTACCAATATTGATACCGAGTATGCCACTGTACTTTGCTGCTTTTACATTTTCGACTAAATTATCAACACCTTTATTATTAAAACCCATACGGTTAATAATTGCGTTTGACTCTGGAAGTCTAAAAATACGTGGCTTGTCATTACCAACTTGAGGACGCGGTGTAACCGTTCCAACTTCAATAAAACCAAATCCCATTTGGCTAAATGCATCTATACATTCTGCATTTTTATCCAGGCCAGCGGCAAGCCCTACTGGATTTTTAAATTCAAGACCTAAAAAGTTTACGGGTTTATCTGAAACACTTTGTGACCAAGCTATATTTAGAGGCGTATTAGCAAAACGACGAAGATTATTAAGTGCAAACTCATGCGCCCACTCCGCATCACGGGTAAACATAAAACGGCGAGCTAAATCATAAAACATCAATATAATCCTCTTTTTAAATTTCAGACAAAAAAATACCTCAGACAAGGCTGAGGTATTGTATAACAATTTTAACAATCAG
>NZ_WTKW01000542.1:0-1798 GCF_011378745.1 Pseudoalteromonas sp. Z1A6 | reverse complement strand
GTAATTACTGAGGTTTTTTTATGTCTAAATTTTATTGCATAGCTCTACTGTATAGATTTACTGCATATAGTTTTCAGGTAGCTCAATTTGTGCAACACCTGACTCAATAGCAGCAAGTGCAACAGCTCTTGCTATACGCGGCAGTAAACGTGGATCCATTGGTTTTGGAATAATATACTGCGCACCAAATTCTAGTTTATCTACTCCAGCGGCTTTTAAAACTTCTGCAGGTACTGGCTCTTTGGCAATACTTCGAATAGCATCTACTGCAGCAATTTTCATTTCATCGTTAATAGCACTTGCACGTACATCAAGTGCACCACGGAAAATAAACGGGAAACATAAAACATTATTAACTTGGTTAGGGTAATCAGAGCGCCCTGTTGCCATGATTAAATCGTTGCGTGCGCCGTGCGCAAGTGCAGGATCAATCTCAGGATCTGGGTTTGAACATGCAAACACAACTGGTTTTGCAGCCATTAGCTTTAAATCTTCAGCCGCTAATAAGTTAGGACCAGAAACACCCACAAACACATCAGCATCTGCAATTACATCTTGCAATGTACGCTTATCGGTATTGTTAGCAAAAAGCTGTTTATATTCATTTAAGTCATCGCGGCGGGTATGAATAACACCTTTGCGGTCAAGCATATAAATGTGTTCACGCAGTGCACCACACTTAATTAACAGCTCCATACACGCAACAGCGGCAGCGCCTGCACCTAAACATACAATAATTGCATCTTCAATTGACTTACCTTGTACTTCTAGCGCATTTAACATACCAGCAGCCGTTACAATGGCAGTACCGTGTTGATCATCATGAAAAACAGGAATGCTACAACGCTCTATTAATGCTTTTTCAATTTCAAAACACTCTGGTGCTTTAATATCTTCAAGGTTAATACCACCGAATGTGTCGGCAATATTGGCAACCGTATTAATAAAGTCTTCTGTTGTTTTGTGCTTAACTTCAATATCGATAGAATCAAGCCCTGCAAAACGTTTAAACAATAGCGCTTTACCTTCCATTACAGGCTTAGACGCTAAAGGACCTAAATTACCAAGGCCTAGAATTGCAGTACCATTAGTAATAACCGCAACCATGTTACCTTTACCCGTATATTTATAAGCATTTGCAGGATCTGCAGCTATTTCACGTACAGGTTCGGCAACACCTGGGCTATACGCAAGTGCAAGATCATGAGCCGTTTCAGCTGGTTTTGTAAGCTCAATGCTAATTTTACCTGGTACGGGATGTGAGTGGTAATGTAGTGCTTGTTCACGAAAGTCAGACATAACGCGATGGTATCCTGCAATTTAAGTTAAAGTGAGAGATGGAGTCTTGGGGTACGATACCCTTATTATTTTTAAATTCCAAGCAATATCAGGTCTATCCTGTTATATGCTATATCCTATAATTTTAAGAGGTTTTTCAGTAACTTTGCAGGATTATATCAACATTTAATAAATAAAAATTCACCTAAAAAGTAAGTTTTAAGGTGCTTTTATGCCTATCAAAATCTTATAAAATGTATACTTAAAGTATCAGCATAAACTTAGAATAACAGCCTACTACCCTACTTTAAAAACAGATAAGCCCACGTTAGATACTTTTATCAACCTAGTTAAAAATTGTACTATTTAAAATATAGAGAATATCTATCGATTTGTCTGTAAAGGATTATGCATACTCAGAATAAGAATAGGAAATAGTTATGCAAAAGGAGGGGATAGTTAAAATCAACGAAATAATACCAATCTGCTTATATATGGGGTCTATTTAACGTTAAGAAAA
>NZ_WTKW01000541.1:0-1805 GCF_011378745.1 Pseudoalteromonas sp. Z1A6 | reverse complement strand
CGCTAAGCGCTTTCATAAATTTAATTTTACGGTTTTTAAACTTACTCCATTCTTTAAAAATAAAGCTGCCAAATACTCCCATGCCAATAGCAAAGGTAATAAAATGTTGTTGGGTCATTTCTACAGCTTCACTTCTAAAACCACCCCAAAAAGCAAACAGAGCAAGCAATAATACGATTGATGCGCCAAGTTTAGTTATAAGTACCACTGCACCGCCAACTAAAGCCGATGAGCCAATAATTGCTTTATCAATAGGGCGCATGCGTACTTCGCTATTAGGAAATAGCATTTCGAGATCGGCCTTTGGCACATTTTGAAACAGCTTTACTATGGTTGAGCTTGGCTCAAATCCCATTGGCGTTTTATTTTTAGCTTCAAAATAAGCGCTGTCTTTAAAGCGAATAAACACGGCAACACGGTCGTAATTAGTAAAGTGCAGCGGTTTTTTACGAAGGCCCCAAAAGCTGGTAATGGTTTCAGTGAGTTGCGACTCGCCACGGCGATAAAAAACCACTTCTTCAAAGTCGTCAAATTCAACTTCAAGGCGCACCTTAAATAGTGACTCTTCGTTTAATGCATCTTGTAAGTCTTCATTGGTGATCACTTCAAAATTAGCGGCATTAAGCACCTTAGCAAAATCTTTAGCAAACTCATGTTGGCACTGCGCTTTTTGATCCGCCGATACTGGCGCTAACGATCGCGTGTCACTGTTGGGATCAAAAGGGGCGTAGTTGTTTTTAAGTGACTCAAGTGTTGAGTGATAATCGTAATGAATAAGGCTTGCTAGTAAATCGCAAAATTGTTTAAACGATGTTTTTTGTGTACTGCTTTTAAGCTCTTCGCTACACATATCAACAATATCTTGCTTTCTAAAGGGAATAAAACGCGCACTTTGCATAAATTAATAACTACTGTGATAGGGAATCTAACTGCATGGGCACATAATAAAATATTCTTATGGATATTACTAATTTGTTAATGCAGTAGGGCGTGATAAATTTAGTACTGTGTTTTCAGCGTGTATTAACCTAAATATGTAATTATTAGCTCATTGAATACTCTTGTTCTTACTGATAAGTGAAAAGGATTTACTATGGCCATTCAAAAAAAGCTAAAAGAAAAAACGCGTAATTTTATTGACTCTAAGCATATGCTTAGCGGTATTACTGTGGCATCATTTTTAGAGTCAACCATAGTTCCTATTCCACTCGAAGCTGTATTAGTACCACTAATGCAAGCTCGTCGTGAAAAGCTATGGCTTATTGCGCTAATGGCTACTTTAGGCTGCATAGTGGGCGCATTGTTTGGTTATGCGTTGGGTTATTATTTATTTGATGCGGTTGGCGATTGGATTATTAATACGTTTTCGAGCCCTGAGCAATTTGAAAACGTTAAACAGCAAATGCAAGATCAAGGTTTTTGGTTTGTAATAACACTAGGCATAGTGCCTATTCCGTTTCAAATAGCGATGCTTGCAGCTGGCGCGACTAAGTACTCTATTTGGCTGTTTTTGTTGGCCTCGGGTATTGCGCGTTCTATTCGTTACTTTGGTCTGGCTATTATTGTTTATTATGCAGGTAATGAAGCTGAGCGAATCATTAGTAAACATAAAACTAAGGCAATGGTTTTAATAACCTTACTTGTGTTAGGAGTTTGGGGATTAAGTTTGGTGATTTAAGCTCATTATTAAAGGTTATTAACCAGCTTATTCTAATAAGCCTTTTTGGTAATGTGCTATAGTTTTTTAATATAGTATCGAAAAGCTTAGGGTTAATATGATTGAAACTGTAAAACTCACTATCAGG
>NZ_WTKW01000540.1:0-1813 GCF_011378745.1 Pseudoalteromonas sp. Z1A6 | reverse complement strand
TTGAAAGTTGAAAGTTGAAAGTTGAAAGTTGAAAGTTGAAAGTTGAAGACTAAAAGCCTAATCCCATGTTTCAATAGTTTTCATTAATGCAGATATCATTTTTGATAACTGCCTAGACTCTTCTATCCAGATTTCAGCTGTTTTTGTATCAACCTCACCAATTTTTAAGGCAATATATATTTGTGAGCGAAGCTCACCACAGCTACCTTTAGAGTAAGAGAGAAAACGGCAGTAATCTTTAGCTGTCTTTCTCTCATAACGTTATTCGATGAATCCCTTCATCTCACCTCTACGAGGCCGCAAAAGTGCGTTCAAAATTTGCTCCTGCAATTTTGTCAGCAATATTTGATGAAATTGATAATGCAGAGCGTGTAATTTGATCTTTTAAACCAAATTGCTTACTTGCCTTAAAATAAATAAAAACTTCACAAGCTAAATCGGCAGAGCGCTGCCATACATTTAAGTCCTCAAATTGCACAACGCCCCCTAATATAAATTTACCTTAGTTTTTGACTTATACTTTAACCTTTAGTCTTTAAACTTTGTTTATTAATCACTACCAAACAAATCGCGAGTATAAACTTTGTCAGCAATATCACTGAGCTCTTCAACCATGCGGTTAGATACAACCACATCAGATATTTGCTTAAACTCGTTTAAGTCTTTAATTACACGAGAGTGATAAAACTCATTTTCTTCAAGTACAGGTTCGTAAACTACAACCTCAATACCTTTCGCTTTAATACGCTTCATAATACCTTGAATAGCAGAGGCTCTAAAGTTATCAGACCCTGTTTTCATTACTAAACGATACACACCAACCACTTTAGGGCTGCGCTTAATTATTGAGTCTGCAATAAAGTCTTTACGTGTCGTATTAGCATCAACAATTGCACCAATAATGTTGTTTGGTACATTTGCATAGTTTGCACGCAGCTGCTTAGTGTCTTTTGGTAAACAGTAACCACCGTAACCAAACGATGGATTGTTGTAATGGCTACCAATGCGAGGGTCTAAGCTAACGCCCTGTATAATTTGCTTAGAGTTTAAGCCATGAGCTTCAGCGTAGCTATCAAGCTCATTAAAATAAGCGACACGCATAGCTAAATAAGTGTTTGAGAACAACTTAATAGCCTCAGCTTCAGTTGAGTCAGTAAAAAGAATTTCAATATCTTCTTTTATAGCACCTTGCTTAAGTAAGTTAGCAAACACAGTTGCGCGCTCGCTTTGCTCACCAACAACAATACGTGATGGGTATAGGTTATCGTGTAGCGCTTTACCTTCACGTAAAAACTCTGGCGAAAATATTAAGTTATTAATACCAAATTTTTCTTTAACGCTTTGCGTAAAACCTACTGGTATAGTTGATTTAATAACCATAACTGCATTTGGGTTATGCGCTATGGCATCTTTAATTACAGCCTCTACAGAGTTTGTATTAAAGTAATTATTTTCAACATCATAATCGGTGGGTGTGGCAATAATTACAAAATCAGCATTTTTATAGGCAGCTACTTTGTCGGTAGTTGCTGTAAAATTTAAGTCACTACGTGTTAAAAACTCACTAATTTCGGTATCAACAATCGGTGATTTTTTATCATTTAAAAGTGCGATTTTTTTTTCGTCAATATCTAATGCAACCACTTCATTGTGTTGTGCTAGCAACATAGCGTTAGAAAGGCCTACATAGCCTGTACCTACTACGGCAATTTTCATATTAATCCTTTAAGATTAGTTAATAAGTAATAAAATGATTCTATCAGAGTTATAAATTAGGCTCTAGCTAAAGCCTTTTAGCTAAAATGTAATATCG
>NZ_WTKW01000054.1:0-16466 GCF_011378745.1 Pseudoalteromonas sp. Z1A6 | reverse complement strand
GATTTAGCAAAATCTCTTGAGCCAGACTTGTGATCAAGAGACAGCTATTAGCGCCTTTTTTAGTTAGTTAAAAACTTACTTATAGTTTTCGTAAATTTTATCGAGCGGTTCTGATAAACCACTTTCTTGCACTATACGTACATGTTCACGTTTTAATTCGCGTGCACTAGTCACACCACAAGAATGAGCTATTAGCCCAGCTCCGTAATGAATGTATTTATTATAGTTAGCTACTCGTTGCGCTTTATCAGCTACATTTAAGCCGCGTTGCAAACGCTCGTTATGCGTAGTGATCCCGGTCGGACAGGTATCTTTATTACATTGCATTGCCTGAATACAGCCCAGTGCAAACATATGCCCTCGAGCCGATACAACAAAATCAGCACCGAGCGCTAACGCCCAAGCCACCTTTGAAGGAACAATTAATTTACCAGACGCGATTATTTTAATACGATCTCGCAGTCCATGTTTTTCAAGCATATTAACTACAAGCGGTAAACTTTCGCGCAGTGGTAAACCCACTGAATCCATAAGCGGTTGTGGTGCTGCGCCCGTACCACCATCAGCACTATCTATGGTAATAAAGTCAGGCGCGGACTCTATACCACGGTGGTTTATTTCAGCGAACAACGTTTCTAACCATCCGTAAGCACCAATAACGGCTTTAAACCCTGTAGGTTTACCTGTCGCGTTACGCACAGTGGCAATCATATCGAGAATATCGGCTGGGTTTTTAATTTCAGGATGACCATTGGGGCTAATAGAATCTTGCCCTTCTGGTATGCCCCTAATTTTAGCTATTTCGGCGTTAACTTTGCGCCCTGGTAACATACCGCCTTTACCTGGTTTTGCACCTTGGCTCATTTTAAGTTCAAACATTTTTACTTGTTCATGAGCCGCTATTTCTTTTAGCTTTTCGGTACTTAAATTTCCATGCTCGTCTCGTGCACCATATTTAGCTGTACCAATCTGAAACACTAAATCGGCACCACCTTCTAAGTGATAAGGACTTAACCCCCCTTCACCGGTGTTCATCCAACAACCCGCTAGTTTTGCCCCTTTTGATAAGGCTCGTACAGCTGGCTTTGAAAGCGCACCAAAACTCATACCAGACACATTGAATAACGAGTTGGTCGTGTAAGGTGTTTTACAGTATGGACCCAAAGTAACATTACTCGGGTCGAGCGCTTCTTCGTCTAAAGTAGGAAATGCACAGTTCATAAACATAACCGTACCAGTTACTTCTAAGCTTTGCGTGGAGCCAAATGCAGCCGTACGGTCAACATCTTTTGCTGCACGATAAACCCAACTTCGCTCTGCGCGGTTAAACGGCATTTCTTCTCTATCTTGAGCAAAAAAGTACTGTCTAAAAAACTCACCTTGGCGTTCAAAAAAATATCGAAAGCGACCAATAACAGGGTAATTACGTCTAATTGCATGCTTGGTTTGTGTTACATCTCGAATATAAAAAACGACAACGATTAAAACCAATAACCCTAAAACAACAATAAACATACTTGCAAATACATCAATACTAAACATTATAAAATTACTCACCCAAGGCCCCTTGATGACTGTTTTTAAAATAAAAAAGTGCTATACCACCAAAATGACATAACACTTTTATTTGTTCAAGGCTTTAACTGCCTTATATCTAATTCTGTTGTTTAGCTAACTCTGCTTTTATATATAAACGCACTTGCGTTTCAAGTACCGATAAAGGCACTGAACCATGGCGTAATATTTGATGATGAAATTCACGAATATCAAAGCTTTTTCCTAGCGCTTGCTCTGCTTTAATGCGTAAACGCTTAATAGTAAGCTCACCTATTTTGTACGAAAGCGCCTGTGCAGGCCATGTTATATAACGATCGGTTTCTGTTTTAACGTTATGCAACGAAAGCGCTGTATTTTCGCTCATAAAGTTCATGGCACGCTCGCGACTCCAGCCATACATATGCATACCTGTATCAACAACTAAACGCGCTGCTCGCCACATTTCATACGTTAAACGACCAAAACGGCTATATGGGTCTTGATAAAAGCCTGCCTCTAAACCTAAATACTCAGAGTAAAGCCCCCAACCTTCGCCAAATGCCGAGAGGTAAGCATCACGGCGATAGCTCGGCAGATTTTCAAGCTCTGCATTAAGTGATATCTGTAAATGATGACCTGGCACGGCTTCGTGCAGCGTTAATGCTTCTAAAACATACAAAGGGCGCTTATCTAAAGCGTAAGTATTTACCCAATAATACCCTGCTTCATCATCTCGATTAGAGCCTGAATATCGACCGGTTGTGTATTTAGGTGCAATACTTGCCGGTACAGGTGCTACACCATAAGGTTTGCGCGGTAAGGTATGAAATAATTTAGGCAGTTGTGCATCCATTTTTTTAGCAATATAAGATGCTTCTTTTAAAAGTTGCTCTGGTGTTGTGGCGTAAAATTGTGGATCAGTGCGTAAAAAGTGGATAAATTCGGCAAACGTGCCTTTAAAACCTACTTCTGCTATTACGTTTTCCATTTCACTACGAATTCGCTCAACTTCTTTTAAGCCAAGTTCGTGAATCTCTTTAGGTGTCATATCGGTAGTGGTGTAGTACTTAGCTCTATTTTTATAAAACGCTTCGCCATTAGGTGTATCTGATATACCAATACTTGTACGTGCACCAGGTCGATATTGCTGCGTAAAAAACGCTAAATAATCTTTATAAGATTTTATAACCTCTTCTTTTATAATATTTTTAGCTTTTTGTTGTAGTGCTTTAAATTCACTTTCACTTAAACCAGCTGTGTTAGTTAAAAATGGTTTATAAAATTCAGACGTAGTTACATCGTCAACAATGTAAGCATTAATTGAATCTTCATAACCTTCTAATACAGCTCTAGGTTGAGTAAGCCCTGCCTCAAGCCCTTTTTTCATCCAATACATGTTTTGCTCAAAAAAGCGTGGAACTTGCGCCAATCGTGCAAGATACACTTGGTAATCTTCCGGGTTTTTATATTGAGAGCTATTTATTATGTACGACAAACCAGAATGAAACCCATATTCAGAGGTGAGCGGCATATAGTGCGCATTAAATACATATTCATCGACACTGTTTTGTACTTGAGCTCGAATAATATCGAAGTTAATTTGATTTTCATCGCTTAGCTTTTCAATATTAATAGTGTCTAATTCAGCAAGTAATCGCGTTTTATTTTTATATTCTTGCGCTAAAAATTCAGGGGATAAATTTGGTAATAAATAACCTTCAACACCACCTACACTATCGTAAGGGTTAATACTTTCTCTATAATCAACAATACTTTGCGCTACTTGAGTAAATTGTTGATCTGAATTTTGCATGGTCATTTGGCATGCACTTAATGAGCACAAAACCGTGATACCAAATAAAGATTGGCGAAGGGGCTTAATTAAAAAATGATTCATTATAATGTAACTTAGCAGTGTTATTAATTTCATAAAGCTATCGTAGGGTAAATAAATAGCAAGTAAATGAGACCAACCTCATAGTAATAATCCCTACTTATACCAAGTGTATTAATACGTTACATACATTAAATGAAGTAAAAACCAGCCTAATTGATGAGAAAAACAGCGATTAAGCTGCTAAAGCAAAATTTAAGTTCCCTAACTATCGTTTTTGCTTTTAAATAGCCCGGATAATGATTACTGTATAAAAAATAATAAAAAGCTCGGACGCATAACCGCCTCATGGAATGAGATATTTTAAAATTTGCACTTATGCGTACTTAGTTGGTATTTAAAATGATGTTCCATGATTCCATGGCTATTGCACAAGAAAAAATGACCAAAGTGTGTGTTTTTTTAGAGCGCTATACGCTCCCACCTACGCCGCTGAATTATCAAGTTATTTATGCTTATACCAGTCAAACTAATCTCAAGCTAAATAAAGCTTTAGACCGTGCTATCGCTGTTGAAAACAATATAGATAGCGTTTTAATTGAACAACTACATTCTGAGTTTTTAAATACTGGCCACAAAGCGCAAGTCAACATGATTCAAAATGTTGATGGTGTTATAAACTCACTTTCTCAAAATTCTCAAGCTACTGAAAAGCAAATAATTCGCTTTGCGGGCCAAGTGAGCGAATGCGTACATTCGCTAGATGAGAACAACATAGAACAAAGCCGTCAAGCGCTTGAAGTTCTTCATAATCAAACCGCCGAATTACTCAACCAACATAAGCAATTTAAGCAAGAACTAAGCAAAGCCAAACAACTACACGAAAAAACACAAAAGCAGCTAACTCAACTTCGTAAACAGCATATTATTGATAGCCAAACAGGGCTTTATAAGCGCCATTATTTAACGCAACAAACCCAAGTGTGGACTAATCAACAAAAATCTATTTGCGCAATAGCGATTCAAATAGACAACCTTGATCACTTTACTAAAAATTATGGTGATATTATTGGTGAAGTCATTTTGAGTAAAGTCGCTAAGCAAGTGCAAAAATATGTTTTTCAAAGTGGCTTACCTGGTCGCACAGCAAAAGATCAATTTACTGTTCTCCTCGCCGACATAGACCCAGATACAGCTAATGTTATTGCCGAAAAAGTACGAAATGGGGTCGAAAAGCTACGCTTTGTTAGTTCAAAAACAGGTATCAAGCTACCAAGTATTGGCTTATCACTAGGAATTGCTCAGCATCAGCAAGAAGATGATTTTAATCAATTAGCAAAAAAAGCATCTCATGCGGCTTTTAAAGCACGTTCATTAGGTCAAAGTAGTTACACTGCAGGGCAATAAATTACCTGATAAATCATATTCAAATTGCACCTACTGTGTACAATAAAGTACACTAACCTCTATTGTCACGATAGAGATTAATCATGAACGAAACCGAACAAAAGACCACGCATTTTGGTTATAAAACAGTAGCCGAGAACGATAAAGCTTCTATGGTTGCTGATGTATTTCACTCAGTAGCTGCAAAATACGATGTAATGAATGATTTAATGTCTTTTGGTGTGCATCGTTTATGGAAACGTCAAACTATTGCAAGCTCAGGTGTTCGTAAAGGCCATCATGTACTCGATTTAGCCGGCGGCACTGGCGACTTAACGGCAAAGTTTAGCCAATTAGTGGGCGAAACGGGTCAAGTTGTTTTGGGTGATATAAACTCATCTATGCTTAAAGTTGGTCGTGAAAAACTGCATAATCTTGGATTAGTGGGCAATATCGACTACGTACAAATGAATGCAGAAATGCTACCGTTCCCAGATAATAGCTTTGATGTGATCACTATTGCCTTTGGCTTACGTAACGTTACCGATAAAGACAAAGCATTACGCTCTATGTACCGCATTTTAAAGCCAGGTGGTCGTTTACTTGTTTTAGAGTTTTCAAAACCAGAGCATGACGTACTTAGTAAAGCTTACGATTTTTACTCATTTAACTTATTGCCAACAATGGGTAAGCTAGTTGCTAACGACAGTGAATCGTATAAGTATTTAGCTGAATCTATTCGTATGCATCCAGATCAAGACACGCTAAAAGCGATGATGGAAGATGCAGGCTTTGAGCAAACAACATATCAAAACCTCACTGGCGGTATTGTTGCGCTACACCGTGGTTTTAAATATTAAGGCTAGTAGTTATGGCGCTTGAGAAAACAACAAAAAATAATAATGATGCAATGCCATCTGAATTTTTTATGTTACCTAATTTTGTACTTTCGCTTATTGAGCGTGTACTAAATCAAGCACTTAGCCTTGACCCACAATTACCTCAAAAGCTAAGCGCAGTTAAACATCAGCGCTTAGTGGTTGAAATAAGAGACTGGCAACAAAGCATTCAACTTGTTTATAGCGCTGAGCAATTACACTTATACAGTGCTCAAAGCAATGAAAACGCAGATTGTATGATCAGCGCCGACATAGATACGCTTTTAGCGCTCAAAAACCCAGCAATGCTTACCCAATTAATTCGCCAAGATAAGCTCGACTTGCAAGGCGACTTAAATATTGCGCAAACTTATAGTAATGCGTTTTCAGACATTGATATTGATTGGCCTGAGCAGTTTTCTAAATATATTGGCGATACCCCCGCTCAGCAGTTATACCTGCACTTAAAAAAACTAAAACAAAACGGCAGTAAAACCAATACTAAAATAAGTACAATGCTTACAAGTTTATGCCAAGATGAGCTCGCAATTACTATTCATCCATTAGAGCTTGAGCAGTTTAAACAAACAAATAGAGAGCTCAAAGGGCAAGTGGCTGCCGTTGAGCAGCGCATAAATGCTTTATTAAACTCTTTTTCATCTCCGAAGCCTCTCTAAGGATTTTTTGTGTCGACTGCACGTTTATATAACATCACCAAAACGTTACTTAGCTATGGGCTAGACGAACTAATTCCAAAACATAAGATCCCTTGGTTTGGTAAAGTAGCTCGCGGCAGTTTATTTTGGCTACGTAATCAACACAAAGAAAAATCACATGGTTTACGCTTACGTTTAGCACTGCAAGAGCTTGGCCCTGTTTGGATTAAATTTGGTCAAATGCTCTCAACCCGTCGTGATTTACTTCCGCATGATATCGCTTTAGAGCTGGCGTTTTTACAAGACCAAGTGGAACCTTTTGAAGGTGAGCTAGCTCAAAAAATAATTGAAAAAGCACTCGAAATTAACGACATTAGCGAATTGTTTAGTGAGTTTTCACAAACACCATTAGCGTCAGCATCAATAGCACAAGTGCATACAGCAAAGCTGATTGATGAACACAGCATTGAGCAAGATGTCGTAATTAAAGTCATTCGACCAAATATTCACGAGCAAATTAATGCAGACTTGGCGTTAATGGAAAAACTTGCCAAAGTCCTCGCTAAGGTACACAACGAATCAAAACGTCTTCGTCCTGTCGAAGTTGTTAAGGAGTATAAAAAAACGCTTCTTGATGAGCTCGATTTAATGCGAGAAGGCGCAAATGGCATACAGCTAAAGCGTAACTTTGAAGGTTCTGAATCATTGTATATACCTGCAGTGTATAGTGATTACAGCCGCAGTAATGTACTTGTAATGGAGCGTATTTACGGTATACCCGTATCTGATAAAGATGCGCTTATGGCGCAAAACACCAATATGAAGTTATTGGCTGAGCGTGGCGTAGAGGTATTTTTTACGCAGGTGTTTAGAGACAGCTTTTTTCATGCTGATATGCACCCAGGCAATATATTTGTTTCTCGCGAGCATCCTGAAAACCCAATGTATATCGGTATTGATTGCGGTATTGTTGGTACTTTAAGTAAAGAAGACAAACGCTACTTAGCCGAAAACTTCATTGCCTTTTTTAATCGCGATTACCGCCAAGTAGCACAGTTGCATGTTGATTCTGGCTGGGTACCACACGATACCAGTATTGAAGAGTTTGAATTTGCGATTCGCACTGTATGCGAGCCTATATTTAATAAGCCCCTTGCTGAAATTTCATTTGGTCACGTGCTCGTAAATTTATTTAATACCGCACGTCGTTTTAACATGCAGGTACAACCACAGTTAGTCCTACTACAAAAAACCTTATTATACGTTGAGGGATTAGGGCGTCAGCTGTATCCGCAACTCGACTTATGGAAAACCGCAAAGCCCTTTCTAGAAGATTGGGTAAAGCAACAAGTCGGTCCATTATCTATATTGAAACAAATGTATGCTAACTTACCATTTTGGGCTGAAAAAATGCCTGAGTTACCCGATCTAATTTACCAAAATTTAAAGCGTGCACCACACGCTCATCAACCTCAAGAACAAAAGGTATCTCATAAACCTTTAATTTTAGGTTTATTTGGTAGTGCTACAATGATCATGGCAACACTTTGTTATTTACAGTACGATTTAGTAGCTGCAAGTATTGCAATAGGCTTATCTGTTATTAGCTTTATAGCAGCATGGCGCAGCGCATAAACTGAGTGCTATTTACGCTATTTGGCGTATAATTAGTATTTAAAATAGACATTTAACCATTTTATATATTGGAGAAAACCATGGGTTTTGGTGGTATTAGTATTTGGCAATTATTAATTGTTTTGGCTATCATAGTTTTGCTTTTTGGCACAAAAAAACTACGCGGTATGGGTGGTGATATTGGGGGCGCTGTTAAAGGCTTCAAAAAAGCAATGTCGGATGATCAAGCTAACGAGCAAGAAAAATCAGAGCAAATTCAACAATCAGAAAAAAGCACCGTTGGCGACTCAATCAATACTGAAAAAAACAAAGATAGCAATAAGGTTTAATTAGTATGGGGATGTGGGAACTTGTTGTTGTTTTTATTGTTGGCTTAGTGGTGCTCGGCCCTGAGCGCTTACCTGTTGCTATTAGAACAGTGAGCAAATGGGTTAAAACCGCTAAATCACTTGCCAACTCGGTAAAAGCCGAAGTAAGTGAAGAACTGCGTATTCATGAACTTCACGAAAACCTTAAAAAAGCAGAACAACAAGAACTAAAAGACTTAAGCCCTGAGCTACAAAGTTCATTAACGGAGCTACAAAAAGCGGCTGAGTCAGTTACTCACAGCTACAAAAAAACACAACCTGATACATCAAATAGCCAACAACTTGATGAAAAAAAGTGAAATTTATCTCTCACTTTGTGGTCAACTTACTACATGGTATAAAAAATAATGGTTGAGGAAGTAAAATCGGGGTTTGTATCTCATTTAATTGAGTTACGTGATCGACTGATAAAAGCGCTATTGAGCATTTTATTATTTTTTATCGCGCTGTTTTATTTTAAAGATAATATTTACGAACTTATAGCTGCACCATTAGTGGTTCATTTACCTAATGGCGCGACCATGATAGCTATAAATGTGAGTGACCCTTTTATAGTCCCTATGATGCTTACTTTTTTTGTTGCGGCTTTATTATCTACTCCATGGATACTTCATCAAATTTGGGGGTTTATAGCTCCTGGCTTGTACCAAAATGAAAAAAAAATGCTAATACCTATACTAATCTCAAGCGTTGTCTTGTTTTATGGGGGTATCGCTTTTTGCTACTTTGCAGTACTACCAATTATATTAGGTTTTTTTACAAGTACAGGTCCCGAAATGATGACTCTAGCACCCGATATCGCTAGCTATTTAGGGTTCGTATTAAAACTATTTTTTGCATTCGGTGTCGCTTTCGAAATTCCAGTAGCTATTATGCTGCTATGCTGGAGTGGCGCAACAACAACAAAAAGCTTAAAAGAAAAGCGCCCTTATATCGTGGTGGGTGTATTTGTAGTGGCAATGTTTTTAACACCGCCTGATGTTTTATCACAAACATTATTAGCATTTCCGATGCTTCTTTTGTTTGAACTAGGTTTAATTTTAGCAAAATTTTATACCGCCAAACCACAAAAAGAATCTGAGGAATAAAATGAAAAAACAACTACTCTCACTATTGGTTTTATTAAGTACCCCAACTTTTGCTGCGCAAACTGAATTTAATACTCAGGCCCTGCAAGCATGTAGCTTTATTGAAAATGACTTTAACCGATTACTTTGCTATGACAATACAATTGCTGGTAAATCACTAACAAAGCCAACAATAACAAAAACACTCACTCCACCAACGGCTAACAATGTACCTCAAGCCGTAGCTGCTGCACCAATGCAAGCAAAGGCAAAAACTGACGATTTTGGCTTAGAGCACAAAGAATCACAGGTAGAAAAAGAGACTGAAATTAAAGCTATGGTTACTTCAGTGAAAGAAGCAGCTTATGGCGAGTTAATTATTTCGCTAGATAACGGCCAACAATGGCGTCAAATTGGCTCTGACAGCATGCGTTTAAAAGAAAACGATACAATTGTAATCAGCCGCGGTGCATTCAACTCCTTTTTACTGAAACAAGACGGTAAAAACCGCTCTATTCGCGTTAAACGTACTAAATAATGTCATATACGTTAATTGATGCTGGAGTTAACTTAACTAATCATCAATTTGATGACCAGCATTATGATGTAATTACCCGTGCAAGCGAAGCCGGTGTTACAAATATGCTTATTATAGGTTGTGATATTGCGAGTAGTCAGCAATCACTTGAACTTGCGATAAAACATCTCCAATATTCTACGGCGGGTGTCCACCCACATGATGCTAAATCGGCGACGAATGAATTAGAAGCACAATTAACTGCACTTGCAAACAATAAGCAAGTCATAGCGATTGGTGAATGCGGCCTTGATTATAACCGTGACTTTTCGCCTCGCGATGTACAGCGTAGTGTTTTTAGACGCCACCTAGCACTTGCCGAAAAATTAGATTTACCTGTTTACTTACATGAACGTGATGCAAGTGACGACATGCTAAGTATTTTAAAAGAGTTTAATATTCGCGGTGTACTCCACTGCTTTACGGGTAACTCAGCAGCTCTAAAGCAATATTTAGATTTAGGTCTGTATATTGGTATAACGGGTTGGGTATGTGATGAAAGGCGTGGTAAAGATTTACAACAACTAGTGCCTAGCATTCCTCTAGATCGATTATTAATAGAAACTGATGCACCATTTTTAATTCCACGAACAGTTAAGCCAAAACCTAAATCGCGTAAAAATGAACCCGCTCTGCTTCCTTATATCTGTCAAACGGTTGCACAACTTTATCAAATAGATGAAGAAGTTGTGGCCCACAAAACTACAGAAAACTTTTACAATGTTTTTGGTTTAAAGAGCTGCTAATGGCGTGCGCAAAAGCATTACTAAGTTTATTGATGCTTCTTTGCACTTTTTGCTCTTTCGCAAGCCCTGTAATAATAAAACATGATTTTAACTCCCAAGACATTAATAACCTGCATTACTCTTTTGAACCAACTTCGCTATTAGATGCACAACAAAGTAGCCATATACAGTGGCAAAAAAACACAGGTAAACCTCTTAACCTAGGTCTTGAGCAGCGTTCTGTATGGATGAAATTTAAAATAAAAAACACGCTTAGTTATGATACCGAACAACTGTTGTCACTAAACAACCCTCTGCTAAACGACGTTCAAGTATATCAGTTACATAACTCGCAATTAATTTCTCACACCCAAATTGGCGATGGATACCCCCTTAATAAACGTGCGATTAAGAGTGAATCTTTATTAGTTAAACTAATTAGCCCTGCAAATAGCGAAACCATTATTATTATGAGAGTGACGAATAGCTCCGGCTTGCGAGTCCCTTTAACGCTGTGGCAACCAGAAGCTTATTTGGCACATAAAGGTAAACTTAATTTACTCTATGGCTTATTGATTGGTTTTATATTTTCTTTAGGCGTGAGCTGCTTAGTTTTATATAGTTTTTCACGTAAACGTTATTTTGTTTATGCTGGTTTAATTACCCTCACATTAGGTAGCTTATTAGCCTACATTTGTGGCTTTGGCCTGAAATATATTCACCCTAATTTGCCAGTGTTACAGCAAGTTATGATCCCTATATTACTTATGCTTATTGCTTTAATGTTTTTGCCTTTACAAAAGCAAATTTGCCATCCAAAGCCCTCTTTTTTACTAACGGTTCAAAAAGTGATAGTTAATGCATTAGGTGTCTCGTTATTGTTTATTTGGCTATTTCCAACCCATATAGTGACACTATTTTGCTTAACTACTATCCCAATCGTTTTAGGCTTTTATATTGCAACTACACTTATGTGCATACGTTTATCACCTTCTAAACCTAATAAAGCGCTACTGCTCGTATTAGTTTTTTTCTTGGTGGTGATGCTTTATTTTATTGTTGCAGTAATAGGGTTATACGCCTTTGACAGAAGTACATTAGCATTTGTATTTACATGCTTTTTTAGCTGCACATTTTGTCTATGCTACAGTGTAATGAAGTTATTTATTTTGCAACGTGATGAAGAAGTAATTGCTCAGCAAACCTTGATTGCTGAAAATGCAGCTCAAGATACGCTACTTAAAGAACGCTTAAAGTTACAAGAAAAAACACGCCAAGAACTCGAATCACAAGTCGACGAACGCACCTTTGAATTACAAGTTACACTCAGAGAACTTGAAGAAAAAAACCGCTCACTTGAGTTACTCAATACCGAAGACGCTTTAACCGGAATAAAAAACAGACGCTTTTTTGATAAAAAGCTAATAATGGAGATTCGTCGGTCTCGCCGAGAACAAACGCCGCTTAGTATTGTTATGCTTGATATAGACCGATTCAAAAGCATTAACGATACATACGGACACATAATTGGCGATCAAGTTATTAAAGCTGTATCTGACCTTATAAAAGATCATTTAAAGCGACCACTCGATGAAGTTGCTCGTTATGGCGGTGAAGAGTTTGTGGTGCTATTACCTAATACCCCCAGCGAAGGTGCACAAGACATAGCTGAAAAAATACGAGCAGCTATCTCAGCCAGTACAGTAACGGTTGCCAATAATGATATTCAATTTACAATTAGCGCTGGTGTATACACCAGCATTGCTGATGATGTTAGCAGCCCTCAAATTTTTACTGAGTGCGCCGACAAAGCACTTTATTACGCAAAGCAACATGGCCGTAATCAAGTAATCACTTTTCCATTACCACAGTAGGAGCATATTAATATGGCCCAATCAGGATTAGACCTTTTCCCGTATACTCGCATGCGCAGAATGCGCCGCAGCGACTTTTCTCGCCGCTTAATGGCCGAAAACCAACTTAGCGTAAACGATTTAATTTACCCTGTATTTGTACTAGAAGGTAAAAATCGTCGCGAAGCAATTGAATCAATGCCTGGTATTGAACGTCTATCGATAGATTTACTATTACTTGAGGCAAAAGAACTTGTTGATCTTGGCGTACCTGCCGTTGCTATTTTTCCGGTAACCCCTGCGGACAAAAAATCACTATTTGCCGAAGAAGCATATAATGACGATGGCTTAGTGCAACGCACTGTTCGCGCTTTAAAAGAAGCCTTTCCTGAGTTGGGTGTAATTACTGATGGTGCACTTGATCCATTCACGACGCACGGCCAAGACGGCATTATTGATGACACAGGCTATGTAATAAACGACGTAACCACCGAAATTTTAGTTAAACAAGCACTCTCGCATGCAGAAGCGGGCGCTGATGTAATTGCCCCTTCGGACATGATGGATGGCCGTATTGCTGCAATTCGTGAAGCACTTGAAGCTGATGGGTTTGTACATACCCGTATTATGGCCTACTCAGCTAAATATGCATCTAGCTACTATGGCCCATTTAGAGACGCAATAGGTTCTGCTGGGAACTTAAAAGGTGCCGATAAAAAAACCTACCAAATGGACCCAGCAAACTCTGATGAAGCAATACGTGAAGTCGCATTAGACTTACAAGAAGGCGCTGATATGGTCATGGTTAAGCCTGGCATGCCTTATTTAGATATTGTACGTCGTGTTAAAGACGAGTTTGGTGTACCTACTTTCGCATATCAGGTAAGTGGCGAGTATGCAATGCACAAAGCAGCTATTGATAACGGTTGGTTAAGTGAGGAAGCTACTATAATGGAGTCTTTACTTGCATTTAAGCGTGCAGGCGCTGATGGAATATTGACCTATTTTGCTAAGCAAGCCGCACAATACCTAGCTAAAAAGTAAGGTTTTTATAAAAAGGCGGCTAAACCGCCTTTTATTTACATTCGTTTACATTTTTGTATTATTTTCGTCATATTTATTCTCTAAACTGGTGTCCCATTTTGGGATTAATACACGGGAATAATAAAAAAATGTTTAAAACAAAAATAACACCACTCGCACTTGTTATAGCTAGTCTCAGTGCACCAGCCTCTGCAGATCTAATCATTTCAGAATACATAGAGGGAAGCAGTAATAATAAAGCAATTGAGCTTTATAATAATGCACCTACCTCAATAGTACTTGATGGATACACATTAGGACTGTATTCAAACGGTAGCGATACTGTAGGAAATTCTATTGCTTTAACAGGTGAATTAGCTGCAAATACAACATACGTAATTGCCAACTCCGGCGCAATTGAAGACATACTAAGTATTTCCGATACTACTAGCACTGTTACATTTTACAACGGTGACGATGCTCTTGTGTTAACAAAAGATGGTATTGTAGTCGATAGCTTTGGTCAAGTGGGTGTAGATCCAGGGTCATTTTGGTCTGATGCCTCAGCACAAACGCAAAACAAAACACTCCGTAGAAAAGACAGTATTACAACAGGCCGCACTGATTCAACATCAGCGTTTAGCCCTAGCGATGAATGGGTTCAATTTGATATAGATACATTCGATGGATTAGGTTCTCATTCTGGTTCTGAAGGCAGTGCTCCTGAACCAATTCCAGAACCAGAACCACTTGAACCACTTGTTTGTGGCGCAGAAAAAGTACTAATTAACGCTATACAAGGCGATAGCTCTGCAAGCCCGCTTGTTAATACTTTAGTAGAGTTTGAGGGTATTGTAACCGCAGACTTCCAAGATGATGATCAATTAAAAGGCTTTTTCGTTAGCTCACTTGCTGCTGACATAGATGCAAATCCTCTCACCTCTGAAGGTGTATTTGTTTATTTTGCAGATATTGACGTAAACGTAGGCGACCATGTACGTGTACAAGGTACTGTAGAAGAATATTTTGATGCAACACAAATCGGCAGTGTTAGCCAAGTTGCCGTATGTGGCACTGGTTTAGCTGCAGCAGCTACAAAAATCACTTTACCTTTAGCTGATACAACTGATTTAGAAGCTTTTGAAGGTATGTTAGTTACATTAGAACAACCATTAGTAGTAACTAATAACTTTGGCCTTGGTCGATATGGTGAAGTTGAATTAGCAACAGAACGCTTGTATCAAGGTACCCAAGTTGCATTACCTGGAGATGCAGCTAATGCAGTTGAAACTGAAAATCTACTTAAAAAGATTTTACTAGATGATGGCTCTACAGTACAAAACTTAGACCCTACAGCCTACCCAACTCCAGGCTTATCAGCAGAAAATACATTACGTACTGGCGATACAGTTAATACGGTTACGGGGGCACTTGCTTATAGCTTTAGCCTTTACAGAATCCACCCAACTGTAGCACCTTCGTTTATTGCAACAAATGCACGTGAAAATGCGCCTGAACTTAATGCTGAAGCAGATTTACGTGTAGCTAGCTTTAACGTACTTAATTACTTTAATGGTGATGGCCAAGGCGGAGGGTTCCCGACAGCCCGAGGTGCAGATTCAGAAGCTGAATTTACTCGCCAAGAAGCTAAAATTGTAAGTGCCATTAGCGCTATCCAGGCCGATGTTGTTGGTTTAATGGAAATTGAAAATGATGGTTTTGGCGAATTTAGTGCAATTGCAAGCTTAGTAGATGCGTTAAATGACGCTGATAGTGCTAACAACTATGCATTTGTTGATTTTAACGTAGATCAAATTGGTACCGATGCAATTACTACCGCACTTATCTATCGTACTAACAAAGTAGAAGAAGTAGGTACTGCTGCTATTACGACTGAGGCTCCATTTGATTTTAGTAACCGTGCTCCAATTGCACAAAGCTTTAAATCATTAGAAACTGATGAAGTATTTACTGTTGCTGTGTCACACCTTAAATCTAAAAGCTGTGGTAGTGCTTCTGGAAACAATGCAGATTCAGGTGATGGACAAGGCTGTTGGAATGAAATACGCACAGAAGGTGCTAATGCATTCGCAAATTGGCTTGATAGCAAACCAACCGGTGTTGACGACGAAGATACTATTTTAGTCGGCGATATGAATGCTTACGCAATGGAAGATCCTATACGTGCATTTGCTGATAAAGGCTACAAAAATGTAGTTGCAGAAATTGATGGTGATACGCTTGGTTATTCTTACAGTTTTTCTGGTCGCGCAGGTAGTTTAGATCATGCAGTAGCTACCCAATCACTACTTAGCAAAATTGTCGCAGCAACAGATTGGCACATCAACGCAGATGAACCTATTTCTCTTGATTACAATGTAGAGTTTAAAAGCGAAGGTCAACAATCTAGTTTGTACTCTGAAAGTGCATACCGCGCATCAGATCACGACCCTGTAATTATTGATATTAAATCTGAAATCACTTTAACACCTGAAGAACAAACGCCAGTTATTAAAGCTGATCAAGTTTTTGCAGTCGATGAAAACAGCGCAATTGGAACAATTATCGGCACACTCGATTTTAGTGATCCAAATGCCGATGAATCACCAGTTGTTAAATTTATTACATCAGATAATGACAGCGTTTCTATTAACAATCAGGGGCAGCTAATTGTTGCTGGAGAGATTGATTACGAATTTGAAAATCGTATTACTTTAACAGTGCAAGCTCAGGATAGCGTGGGTAACTTATCTAACGTTGAAAAAGTAGCCGTGAAAGTAAATAACTTACGCTCAGATGATGATAATGATGCAGGTTCATTATTATGGTTATCACTTCTTTTAGCACCACTATCAATAGTGCGTCGATTTAAAAAGAAATAACTAAGTTAGATCTAAACATTTAAAAGCCGCTCTTGCGGCTTTTTTA
>NZ_WTKW01000539.1:0-1827 GCF_011378745.1 Pseudoalteromonas sp. Z1A6 | reverse complement strand
GTTTAAAAGAAAAGTCATTAAACCATCAAGTAACCTTTGCCAGTGTGCAATCACTTTCTCGTAATTTAAATAAATTAAATGAGCATTATTCGTTACTTATTATTGATGAATGCCACAGAGTAAATGGGGATAAAAAAAGCCAGTACGGAAAAGTAATAAGTAGTTTAAAAGAATATAACCCTCAGTTAAAAGTATTGGGTTTAACAGCAACACCTTATCGGCTAGGAACGGGGTGGATATACCATCATCATTATCATGGCTTTGTTAAAGGGACTAAAGAAAGCCCGTTTAAAAGTTGTATTTTTGAATTGCCGCTCAGGTATATGATCAAACATAATTATTTAACGCCGCCTAACGAAGTTGATGCAGCAATTAGCCATTATGATTTTTCGTCCTTAGATAGCAATGCATTTGGGCAATATACAACTGATGACATGAATGCGCTTTTAAAAAACAGTGAGCGCGCAACGAAAGCTATATTACAGCAAGTAATTCAATACAGTGAGCAGCGTGAAGGTGTTATGGTTTTTGCCGCCACGGTATTGCATGCTCAGGAAATATTAAGCTACCTACCAGCTCATCAAAGTGCGCTAATAACAGGTGATACGCCAAACACTGAGCGCGATAAAATCATTAAGCAATTTAAAGCTAAGCAATTAAAGTATTTAGTTAATATTTCGGTATTAACTACAGGTTTTGATGCGCCGCACGTTGATTTTATTGCTATTTTACGCCCTACAGAATCGGTTAGTTTATATCAGCAAATTGTGGGGCGAGGTTTAAGGTTATCTGAATCGAAAACGGATTGCTTAGTAATAGATTATGCCGGCAATGGTTTTAATTTATTTCACCCTGAAGTGGGTGATAAAAAAGGCGATAGTGATAACGAGCCTGTGCAGGTACTTTGCCCAGGTTGTGGGTTTGCTAATATATTTTGGGGTAAAACTGATTCTGCTGGAAAAGTAATAGAGCACTTTGGCAGGCGATGTAAAGGGTTGTTAGAAGACGATAGTGGCCATAAAGAGCAGTGCGATTATCGTTTTAGATTTAAAGAATGCGAGCAGTGCGGCGCTCAAAATGATATTGCTGCACGACAATGCCATGATTGCGGCGCGGTAATGGCTGACCCTGATGATAAGCTACGTAATGCATTAAACTTAAAAGACGCACTTGTGCTTCGATGTAGTGGGTTATCGGTAACTCAAATTAAAGACGATTTAATTAAAATAACGTATTTTGATGAAGATGGCGCAAGTTGCGATGAGGTATATAACCTCGCAAATAAAGGCGGGCAATTTATATTTAATAAGCAATTTGGTCTACGAGTAGGACTTGGGCAAACACCTATTAATTTTAAGACTGCAGAGCAAGTAGTAAACGCACAATTTGAATTAGTACCACCGGATTTTGTTATTGCACGAAAAAGCAAAAAGTATGGTTGGAAAGTGGCTGATAAACTATTTGACTATAAAGGGGGTTTTAGAAAGGCAAATCAGTTAAGCCGCTAAGCTTAACTGATAGAGTACATTGAACTAATACAATTAAAAGGCAACTAAGCTTCTTCACCGTCCATTAATCCCCAGCCATCACCGTATCCATTAAAGCTATTAGCAATACTTTCAATGTATTGCTCTGCTTGTCCTAGAAGGGTGTGCTCTGGCACCATTTGTACTTGAGTGATTACTTCCCAAACGCCAGTGTCTTTGCATTTTTCGAGCTCAGCATTTTGAACTAATGCATCAGAGACTATTTCTTTAGCAAATTTTTCAGCATCGGCTTCTTGTTCAAATAAAATAAAAAAATCGACTTGGTGCATTTTATTTAAAT
>NZ_WTKW01000538.1:0-1847 GCF_011378745.1 Pseudoalteromonas sp. Z1A6 | reverse complement strand
TTAACGACGCTGCAATCCAAAATATCTCGATTACAAAGCTCGCTAAATTAAAGTTATAACAAAGGCTAATTAACAGTAAAATTGCCCCTGTTAAATTCATCATATTATACGTTAAGCTAGCTGGAGATGTTTTACCTAGCTGCAGTAAAAAAAATGAACCAACTACTAAAAAAGTACCTGTCATGCCTATGATGTCAAATAAGAGTGCTATCACGAAACTATCCTTTATCCATTTTTAAATAACCCAATAAACTGGCCCGATCCATGGGGAGGGTATTTTTTCATTCATTGAAACAGCAAACCGGGCGATTCTATCAATATGGTAAATTCTAACAAGGCCATATGTCCGCATGCACAAGGCTTTATACTTATTCGCTTAATTAAGTATTATTGCGGTTTAGTATTACTTCATATACCTTATTTAAAGGTTACTTTGCCGCCAATTATTTTATAGGCCGGCGCACCGCGAATAATCGCTTCTCGGGCAAATGGCCGGCTACAGTTAGGGC
This sequence comes from Pseudoalteromonas sp. Z1A6, assembly GCF_011378745.1. NCBI lineage: Bacteria > Pseudomonadati > Pseudomonadota > Gammaproteobacteria > Alteromonadales > Pseudoalteromonadaceae > Pseudoalteromonas > Pseudoalteromonas sp. Z1A6. The sequence goes on along the minus strand of NZ_WTKW01000538.1, from coordinate 1,338 downwards.
AAATACAAGCCTCTGTTGTAAAGTCTTGGCTAATACGCTCTTTAAAGCACTTAATTAATGTTCCTTTTCCCCCTTTTCGATATTTAAATAAAGAGGCTTTACAAGCAGAGCAAAAAATATCAACCGTTTTAGTAGGGCCTTTTTTGTTGGGTTTTGCCATTACGTCCTGCGGTATTATATAAAGAGTAATTAGCAATTATATCAGTTTAGATGGGTAAAGGTTACCACCTCTGACTTAGAATTTAGATACGGCAGACTTAATCTATAAAGCCCCATTACATGTAACCTTTACAAAATAAACACATCCTAATCTTTAAAAAAGAAGCGGTTTAATTGAGATGACAATACATTCATATTAAAAGGTTTGACTATAAACCCTGATACCTTAGCTGCAATAACTTGCTTAACTTTATCTGTACTGTCTTCACAAGTAACCATTAAAACGGGAATATCAGCGAGTTCTTTATCTTTTCGAATGTTAGTAAGTAAACTAACGCCATCCATTTTTGGCATATGAAGGTCAGTAATAACCAAATCGAAATGTTGATTACGCAGAAATACCAAAGCTTGCAATCCATCAGTTGCTTCAACGATATTGCTATACTCTAGTTTTCTAAGCATATTAATTAATACGTGTCGCATGAGTGGCATATCATCAACAACTAATATTCTCATTAGTTTCTTTACCAAATTGTATAAATGGGATTATATAAAACTACTCTACTCGTAGATAAGGATCAAATTTGGATTTGCTGATTATTTAAATCTTACGGCCATATCCCTAAAATGAGCCCCATTAACGAAAATTGTAAAGTATGGTACCCCCCGTTAATTAAAAAAAGCTTTAGAGGGCGTTGCTCAAATATATAGCTCAATCCTAATGAACTGCCAATCCAAAAAAAGCCAATAATAAAGCCAGTCCCTATACTTTCACCTAAGCTTGCGTCTTTACCTAAAAAAAGAGACAGCATTAAAGCCGCTATAAACACTAAGAAAAAGCTGCCGCCAAATATCAACTTAGGATTAGCCGATTGTAAATCCAGATCAGTTAAGCCAATACTTTCTAGCCATGCATTTTTAAAGAGAGCTTTTGAATACCATATACCGCCAAGCATAAAAGAAGACAGTGCAGCCACTAGTATCGCAAAATAATCTACATCTAAAAGGTTCATACAAACAGCCGTATACAAAAAGTGTAATACCGTTTGGTATTAAATATTAACGGTATAAAGATACTCCCAATGTAGTTATAAATAGGGGATTGAGCAAATAGCCTAACTTAAATTAATTTTTGGTATAGAAGATAATTATAAAAATAAAATTTATAAATCGCCAAAT
>NZ_WTKW01000537.1:0-1854 GCF_011378745.1 Pseudoalteromonas sp. Z1A6 | reverse complement strand
AAATTGGGCTGGGTTTTTTTTAAAGGCATTATATTGCTGTTTATATTTGCCTGACATGTAAGGCTCCTAAAACTAAATTTGTGTGTGAGAGACCTTACAAAATGTAGGCTTTTTTTAGCAAGCAAGCTATTCGACCTTGGTCGGCTAAAAGTTAATCAATGCACTGGTTTTAAAAATACAAAATTGACAATACAAAGTGTGTGGTTCAGCATGGCGGGCAGTAAAAACAAGAGAAAACACGATATGAGTAACGTAGTAAGAGTAGGGGTTGCGGTTATCATAAAGCATCAAAACACAATTTTACTAGGTGAGCGTATTGGCGCGCATGGTGCTAATACATGGGCAACACCTGGTGGGCATTTAGAGTTTGGTGAAAGTGTTGAGCAATGTGCAATACGAGAAGTGTTTGAAGAAACAGGTTTAAAGGTAAGTAAAATTACTAAGCTTGATTTTACCAATGATATTTTTACAGCAGAGAGCAAACACTATATTACGTTGTATGTAAAAGCTGACTTTGAAGGCGGAGAGCCTGAACTTAAAGAGCCTAATAAATGTTTAAAGTGGCGCTGGTGCGATATTAATAATCTACCAACGCCACTGTTTACATCACTAAAAAATTACTTATCTGAGGCTGTACTAGCCTAGTTATTTTGTTGGCGGTGTCGCTGGACTTAACTCTAGTTTACTAAAGCTTACTTGAGCGTAATCGCCATTTTGTTTATCTGTAGACCAATCGCCAGTACCTAAACAACCTGGGTACCAAATACCTTTCGCGCTTTTAGTACTACATTGGTTATAAGCGCCGGCTTTAAAGTAATGCCAATCTGCTGCGTAGCCATGTGGATGATCTTTTTCGTCCACTTTGCCATAAGCATCTACGTTATTACCTAAGTTAATAGAGTAGTTAACGTCTTCTTTGCCTTGTGCGCTAAATGTAAGGTGCATAACATTTTTATACACATTTACCGTGTAGCTAAATTCTTCACCTAGTGAAATACCGGCGTTGCCTGGCTCGTTAGGGTTTTCCCATGTATTACCCCAAACAGGGTAAGTAATGTCTGTACGGTCAGGATTCGTTTTAGCTAAGTTACGTTCGTAGTTCCAAAAAACTGAGCCTGTTTTGTGTCCTGGCCATTTTTTGTAATATATTTTAAGTGGCTCATTGCCCCAGCCATAACCAAGCTTGGTATCAATAAGTGCCTGATCTTTACCCGCGTGAATTTGTCCTACAACAACCGAGTAAGCTGCTTTTTTATCAGGATCAGTCGCACGTAGCGCAACGTGATCTACTTTTAATGTTGCTTCCATTTTTCCACCAACAGAGCCAAATCGGTCAGATAGCGGGTGAACAGCTAAAGCAAAATTGTTTTTAGAATGTTTAGTTTTAATTTTAGTATTTGATCCACGGATCATCTGTCTAAGTTCACTACGGGTATTAGTAGAGTTAGCACTTGTAAGCGCTTTATTAGGGGAGGTAAATACCATGTAGCCTTTTTCATCAAGGTAGAAAAAATCAGGGTGTGCGTAAGTCTGAATTTCTTCTACATCTATTTCATCAATTTTACCGTCGTTGTTTAAATCAACTGGTACATTTATTTTCCAGTGAGATAAATCAAACTTTGTTGCAGGTACTGGCGCATCGCTTTGCTGATTAGTGCTTTGGGTACTTGAACAAGCGGTAAAAAGTAAAGGGGTGATAACGGCTAAAGCCGTAAGTTTAAATGTGGATGTATTTTTTATCATTATTGTCTCTGTGTGATGAAGTAAAAATTGTGCGGTACAGGCATCGCTTAATCTCAATCTAGCATACCAATTTAACAATTAAAACTTACCAATTAGTAAAATTAAATATTT
>NZ_WTKW01000536.1:0-1856 GCF_011378745.1 Pseudoalteromonas sp. Z1A6 | reverse complement strand
TGCTTAAAAAGTCAAAGCTTATAAGTTTTTCACCTGGGTAGCGGCGAATAATCATAAATAAAAAGCTAAAAAAGAGCAGTGCTTCGCCTGCAAAAAACGCAAAAAATAAGCCGTCTAGCTGCCAGTCTCTTAATAAATATGCAAGCAATACCATAAAGGCGTAACCACTTAGCATAGTTATTAAAATTAACCGGTACTCTTTCATACCTGATAGAAAAATAGCGCCAAGCCACTGATTACATAAGCTTACAAAGGCACCTAAAATTATAATCTTAGTAACAACGGGTATAGGGAGCATAGGCCATACAGCTAAGCCCACCAATAACGCAGCTATTGTTGTTACAAGTTGCGCACCAAGTAAATTAGGGAGTACTTTTGCCTCTTCTTTTTGAAAAAACAAATCGGCAATAAACCGAGTTAGTAATAACTGCAAGCCACCCGTTAAAATAAGTGAGGCTGCCATCATGTAGGTAACAAGCGTTAAAAACTGAATAATAAGTACTTTAGGTAATACAATTCCTAAACTTAAAATACCAATTAGCATTAACGCTACAATAGAGAGCAGCCAGGGGCCTGAGCCTATTAACCCTGCGTAGCCGTATGCTTCAAAAACTGAGAGCAGGGTATTTTTTTTGAGAATTTTTCGTATCTCAAAACCTATTCCGGCCATGCCATTGTATCCTTATAAAGTTTATCGTAACGGGCAAACATGTGGCTCTCGTCATAAAATTTTTGTACGCGGTCTAAACCACTTTTTTGATACTCAAGCCAAGCTTGCTCATTTGTTAGCATATTTGATATTTGTTGTGCTGTTTCGCTAGGTGAAGCAATTGAGACAACTTCACCAGCTTTACCTAATGCTTTATCTTCATCGGTGCCGCCTTCGATTATTTCGCGGCACGAGCCAACATCACTAGCAAGTACAGGCACACCGGCCGCCATTGCTTCTAAAAGCACTAAAGGCTGCGCTTCGGAAATCGAGGTTAAAGCAACAATTCCGAGCTTAGGTAAAATTTTGGTAATATCTTGCATACCTAAAAACTTAACACTGTTTTGTAAATCAAGGCTGCCTACAAGTAGTTCACACTCTTTGTAATATTGCGGATCTTCTTCATAAGGGCCGATGATCCAGCCTTCGACCTCTGGTAATATCGATTGCGCTTCTTTAATCGCACGTATAAAGGTTTTAATATCTTTTATAGGAACTACACGTCCAATTAATCCAACAACCGGTGGTATCTGTTTTGGACGCTGCTCAAGCGCTTCAATAAAGCGCACTGTTTTAATACCATTAGGTACAACAAATGCTTTTTCAGGCGCTGCACCATCTTTTATTTGGCGCTGTCTGTTACCATCGTATAGCGAAATGATCTTATCTGCTTCTTGGTATGTTGTTCGGCCTATTTGCTCAAAAAAGCTGATCCACATTCGGCGAATAAAGCCCATCTCGGTATTTAAGTTTTTACCTAGGCTTTGTTCAGACTCTTTGATCCAACTGGCTTGAATAAGATCTATTTTTCTCTCTTTGGTGTAAATACCATGCTCGGTCAACAAAAAGGGAGTATCGCTTATTACACTGGCACCAGATCCTAAAATACCAGCATACCCGGTAGATATTGAGTGAATAAGTTTAACTTTTGGAAGTCCACGTGCAATTTCGGCTATTTTAAATAGCGGTTTATATAAATTGCGGTATGACCAAAAAAAGTCAATAAAAGAGGATTCATCACAAAAAGTTGAATAGTAATTGATGAGCACTTGCCACGATGATTCACTATATAAAAAGTCGGCTTCGTTAATACCGTCTTTTTTAGCCAAAGTTTCAAATGCAAATTTTAACAATTCACTCGGAATAG
>NZ_WTKW01000535.1:0-1866 GCF_011378745.1 Pseudoalteromonas sp. Z1A6 | reverse complement strand
TTTTATAAATTAAAAATATAATTACTTTATCTTTGTTAATACTAATATTAAATCAGTGGTTAATAACCGCTCTACATACAAACAGTAATTGTTATTTTGTCCAATATTACTGATCTCCACCATTTTGGTGTATTCCTACACTAATAAAAACGAGCTCGATGTTAACTATTTGTTTACACGGAAGCCATCTCGTGGCTAAAATAGGTTCAATGTAATATATGGACATTTGTCGGTTTATAAAACGACAAATGTCGTATACAAAGTTGTTATAGGTTCAGCTTGAAATTTGTGCAGTTTGCCCCCATAGCTTCATAGCGGTAATTTCGCCGTTTAAATTTGGAGAACAGCTATGTTCGAAGAAGCAAAAGCAGCTGTGGCAGGCACAGCGCGAGAAGCATCCGAAAACTTTAAATACGGGCGTCTCGAAAAAAAATATGGGAAGGAAGGAGCTGAAGCCATTATCAAGCCACATTTGGCAGAACGTGGTATTTCAGTAGAGGAATTCCGAACCTACCGTAAAGTTAAACAGGTAATCCAAAATCAGGGGCTTGACGTTGCTAAGGCGCAAAAAGAAGCTGATCGCGAAGCTAAAGAAGCTTTGCAGGATTACCTACCAGCATAAATCATTCCGGCACAGTGCCTATAACAAGGCGCTGCTGTCGGACAATTTTTCCGCTACGCTCCAGAATTGCTGCAGAGCGCGGCGTTATAGGTATTCTCATGGTTTCGCGTAGAAAAATTAAAGAAGCTCACGAAAATAGTGTCTTAGCTTCATTTGGTGAACATTTGAAAGGCAAAGGGCAATCACTAACCGTGAAAACTCAACCAGATCCACCAGATGCTTTTGTAGACATTGATGGCACTGACACTTGGATTGAAATTACTGATGCATTTTACAGCCAAGATGTTGCTATTAGCATTACTTCTTATGCCGCAGATGATGTTCCGCACAGACCTTCTCAAGGCGGTTTAGTTGCTGATCCTGATGAAACAACTACTAGCAAGGTAGTGTCAGTTATTTCTGAAAAACTTAACAAGCCAACAATGATTTCTATAGCAAACTTAAACGGTAAAGGAATACTTTTAGTTGGGTTGTTTGGTCCTTTTTTTGATTTAGATAAAGTTGCTAATAATTTACCCGCAACTTTAGAAACCGATTTAGCAAATCAACAGGTATTCGACTCGGTTTATTTATACGAATCCTGTCATACGAGTGTACATAGGTATAAAAAGATTCTTTAATCAATACCTATAACAAGTCGTTAAACACGGAAGCGTAAACGGCTGCCATCGTTTTTGCAAAAAGGCAAAAGCGCAAAAACAATATCAACCTACGCTCCGGTTAACGAGGCGTTGAGGCTGTATAATTACTCATTTTTAAGAAAAACAGCCTGTTTTATGGGTTCAAAATGCATTACCCAATGCTTTAAAAACGCTTAGAGTTAATTACAGGAGCTCGTTTTTTAATTGAATTTGGCTGTTGGAGTTATTCTACAGTCTCGTTATGCACTACTCGGTATTCAACTAGCACCAAGTTGTGCTGAAACTTATTTAAGGGAATATTATGATTACAATTGGTGAATTAACACTTAATTCAGGCTTTAAGTACACTATTGAAATTCACGAGGTTGAGATATTCCAAATGTCGATTCTTCATGGCGGTAGCTTTAAGGTTACTGAAGAGATTTCTTCACAACTCAACAAAGATGCTCACGAAGCTGGATCATGGCAAGCAATTCAAGAAATGAATATAAAGTTCAGCCACCGCGGCAATGAATATGATGCAGATATCATTGTGAAAGATATATTAAGTGACTATCCAAAATTTAAAATAATTAAAATTCACTCAATGTAAATCGCACATAA
>NZ_WTKW01000534.1:0-1886 GCF_011378745.1 Pseudoalteromonas sp. Z1A6 | reverse complement strand
TTGGCATTGCTTATTAGTAATTTAAGCACTGGTTTGTTGTTTATGGAATGGTGGGGTTTATCAGGTATTATTTACTCAATTGTTTTCTCATATTTTTTTATTGATATTAGCGGTGCTGTCTTCAGCTTAGCATGTCGAAAAGAGTACATATCACGGATGTCTGGCTTTTTAAAGCCTTGGATATTGCTTAAGTCAATTATTGACATATCTGAAAATCACCGAGGAACTAACAAGGTTTAGTGTGAGAATGTCATATTTTTAGTTGTTATAATAATAAAAAGCGTGATGATATTTATTAGAAAAGGAAGTTAAGCTATAAACTTAAGTTTGTTTATAAATCTAAATGCAAGCCTAAACTTGCTTTTAGATTTAAAGTAGTTTCTATTCACATTGCGCTAGATTACTTGGTTTATAAACAAGGTCTCCGTAATATGGGAAATTAGTATTAATAAAGTCAATTGTAGTTGTATTTGTCTTTAAGAAGCGTAGGTCACACAATCTAGCCGATTCATCAACTCTTACTGTTGAGTCTACTAACGTAATATGAGAATCGAAAGCAATTAAAGCAGATACATTTGCTGTATTTATATAACACTCGGTGCATGTAAATTCATTATCCCATAGTTTTAAGTTATATCTAGCTTCGTTACCTGAGAGCGACTTTATTTTATTTAAAGTGATATTTTTGCCTTTAAGATCTAGATCTGCATCTCTACTATTAGAGATTACGGTATTATTTATAACTATATTACTAGTGTTTTTATTTGAGACAATTCCGTCCCCTTGCTGGTAACTTCTACAACCTTCTATCCCACCAATATTGTTTGATATAGACACATTATCTATTAAAATATTCTTGGAATAACCATTTATAAGAATACCTGAAATGAAACAGTCTCTTTCATTTTCAGTAGAGGTGGCTAAACCATCTAAAATAGTGTTTGAAATACTAATATCGTGGGTATTAGATCCGTCGATGCGTATTCCAGCCTTGTAGTAGCCCATACTTTTTAAATTATTTATCGAAATATTAGATACATGCTTTTCAATATTGCTGTCAAATTCTATGCAGCTAGAGTTATTATGAGCATTAATATTTTCAATATTTACGTTTTCAACATTATTATTTTTAAACCGGAAACAATAACGAGTATTTAAAAATGATAAATTTTCAAATGAGATATTACTTCGTGCAATAACGAAACCTGAGTTACTACCAGAATAAAAATTGTAATTACTGCTAAATGTAACATTGTTAAGGCCAACAACTTCTATTGGATGATCCCCTTGATTCAAGATTAGAGCATCATTTTGCGAGTAATTTCCGGGAAGTAAATTGATTTTATCTAATGAGGTATCAGATAATAAATTGTTTAGGTTGCTAATTGACGCAGGGGAGTTCGATGTATAACCGTTACCAGAACCATCAGGACTAATATAGGCTGTATTTGCTTGTAAAGTAAATGAAAATAAAGGGATCGATGCTAGTATAATAAAATTTTTCATAATTTGTACCTTCAGTACGTTAATATTCAATAGGTTTAAAAATGAATAGGAAAACAAAGGTATAGTTATGAAGCTACAACTAATATCTATGCGGTAACCCCGCTACCATAATAAATAAAATATCTACTTTAGGCCGGAAGCTTTGCGTCCTTGATTTTCACCAAGTTTGCCTTTATCACTTTCTGATTGTTATTATAGTCAGGTTTGTCGCAATTGAAAGCTTAAATTTAATTTATTTTAACTCACTGAATTAATAAAGTTAAAGTGAATCCATTTCATTTATGCGGATCGTAATACATAGAGAATCAAGTGTAACCATTGAAGTTATCTAATCAAAAATCGGAAGTTTTATTACTTCATAGTTGCTAATGTACGGCTTT
>NZ_WTKW01000533.1:0-1893 GCF_011378745.1 Pseudoalteromonas sp. Z1A6 | reverse complement strand
TACAAGTGTTTTTTAAGAAACTCAGTAACCTCTTTGTATTGTACTTTTAAGCTTTCTGGGTCATCAAATAAGTGTGTTCCGTCATCAATTTCAACATACTTTATATTTAAATTTCGCTTTGCTTTATCATAAAAATATTTTGATTGTCGATAGTCAACTCTCGTATCTTTTGTCCCATGGATAAGTAAAAGTGGGGCTTTAATTCGGTTAATCATATTGATTGCCGAAACCTCAGATAATGCATCAACGGCTTTACTATCAGTCATATCAACAATATTACCTAGGTAGGCATCTTGTCGCTCTTCATCTTCAACTAACCCTTTTAGATCCGATATTCCAGAAATACTAATAATACATTTAAAGCGATCGGGCTCTTGCCATGCAGCTGTTAATGCAACATAACCACCATAACTTGCGCCATAAATACATGCATTATTTTTTGATGTTAATCCGGTTCTAGTAGCCCAATCCATTGCATCATATACATCTTGTTGCATACGTTTACCCCACTGATAATAACCATCAGTTTCAAAAGCACTACCAAAACCTTCTGAGCCCCTGAAGTTCACTTGCAATACCGCATAACCTAAACTAACTAAATATTGAAGCTCTCGATTAAAGTATTTGTAGTCTCGACTATGAGGTCCTCCGTGAGGCATTACAATTAGCGGCGGAGTTTTAATCCCTTCTGGTTTTGTAAAATAGCCTGAGATTTCAGCTCCATCGCTCGCTTTAAAGCTATAGTTTTGCACTGGTACAAATTTATTACGTGCTAAATAAGGAAATTTAGATAACCAAGCGCCGCCCTTCTTTGTGTTTAAATCAAAATAATAATAAGTAGGGCTGACTGAATCACTTATTACATTTACAAGAATTCGTGTTCTATCTTTACTGCGGCTAACAATACTAGCTTGCTTATCACCAAATAAATTAGTAACCATAAGCTCTTGCTTACCGTCTACCTCTGAAAAATAATGGCTCTTGTAGAAATCATCATAGTAGCCAACCCCTATAAAATCGCCCTCACTATTAACGATTGCATTATTTATATCGTATTTATCATTGCTATAAACAAGCTCTTCAAACTCCCCTGACTCGATATCATATGACCATAAAGCTTGTCTGTGTAATACACGATCAGAAAGGACGTAAGCTTTTGTACCATCTTCATTAAGGCCTTGGATGGAGAAAGTACTATCTTCACCCAAAATATGGGTATGAATCATTTTTAATGCTTCATCTTTCTTTGCTCGATACCATATTGAAGCAATAAACTTATCATCTTTTTTATCAATTGCGATCCCCAGGCGTAAAACTCCCTTAGGATCTGCATACCAACTTCCAATATTTTCTTTATTCCTCTGAATTTTATCAAAACTAGAATCACCTAATTCAACTTTAAAAACAGAATAAGCTTTATCTTTTTCATCAAACGTTGACACTAGCGCGAAATCTGGCTCATTTTTAAGTGAGGAAACGAGCCTGAAACTCTGATATCTATACCACCTATATTCAGAAAAACGTCGCGTAGTTAGCATTTTACTTTCATTGGTTTCAACATTGATCGAATATAACCTTGAAACTCTCATGTATTGACCATTGACATATTCAGGGTAACTAGCAGAAACAATGATATATTTATTACCTGACCAACGAATAAAGTCGACTCTGTCTTTATCTTTTTTGAGACTTGCTAATATATTGAATTCGATACTAGGAAATTTAGCTAAACTGATAGTAGGACCTTCAGCAGTATTATAAAGTGTTGCTATCATTTCTCCATTTGGCGATATTTGTGGTTGCTCTACCATTGGAAGTTTAGCGTAAGACTCCCAAGGTTTATCTTTTGCATAAACTACAGATGTAGTTAATAAAAAAAATAAGAGTATTATT
>NZ_WTKW01000532.1:0-1905 GCF_011378745.1 Pseudoalteromonas sp. Z1A6 | reverse complement strand
TTGCAGCAATGCAACGGCTTTTCATTATGGTTTTATGCGCTTGCGGTGACACGAGCGTAAGCCAAAATATAGTTTTAAACCTTCCTAATTATTCATCAGGCCCTTTGAGCGTAAATTTTAAATGTTTACGCATATCTTTTAAAATCACGCCCTTTTTAAGCATTGCGCCGCTTAAGCGTTTTTGCCACTTTAATAAGTCAGGCTCTGCGGCCGCTAAGGCTTGCTCGTTTTCAAACTGAAAGCACAGCAGTAGTGTACTTGGAAATAAGTGGTATTCCACATCAAACCAGCATTGCAGCATGCCTCGGAGCTCAGCGCGGCCTTGTTCTTCTAATTTTTCAGCAGTATTAAGTACAAGTGCTTGCTGTTTTACTTGCACTGCAGAGAGTTTTTTCATTATTAAAATCCAAGTTAGCGGCTAAAAAATGCAGCCGGAATGCGGGCATTATACGCAAGCTTGTAGGCAGGCAACAACTTTGAAAGGGAGTTAATGTTTAATAGAGCGTATCTGTTTAAAATCTGGAGTGCATGTCGCAAGGCGCCTTTGGCTTTTCCAACTTTCGTAAGTCGGATAAGCGGCGTAGCCGTGCCATCCGACATTTCAAATTTTATTACAGAACCTTAATTTGGACATTAATATTAATGTGTTTTTTCAACTCAATAGTTAAATAACCTTAACTAGAGTTTTGCCAAGTTGCTTGCGACAACTAAGGAGTAGCTGTCGCAAGCCGTCTTTTGAGCCTCATCGTATTACGTTTAATACTTATAAGAGGTATCAATCGGGTCGGTTTATTTAGATCGGCGCTTGTCTAGCACATAACGTACGGCCATTCTTGCAACACCCGCACCAATACCTGAGACTACTGCCCATGTAACGGCCTCTTTAAGATCTGTTTCTTCGCTTGGTCTATCTTTTGGGGCTGGTTCGTTGGTAACCTTTTCCCACGATTTTTGTAAAGTTTTCCTTGTTAACATACCTGCAGATGCAGCGGCGAGACCTATACCGATAGTCGTAATTAGTTGTTTATTACTCATAATGTTCTCCTTTTTATAAATAACGGCAGCGTTATTTATGTATAACTCTTTAAGTAAGAATATTAATAACAGCAATTTACGTACCGATAGATGTTTGAGTAATAAGCACAGTTATATAAAAAACTCACTCAAAGTTTTACAAATTTAAGCGTAAAGCTTTGAGTGAGATTACGACAAAAGTAAGAGCGTTTAACTGAAAGGTTATTTTACTCACGCTTAGGAGGTTTATTAAGCTTGTGCTTCAGTTCCTAGTAAGGCACCGATATAGGCGAGTTCTTCGCTAAAAATACCATTCAAAAGAGCGTTTTGCTCAATTATTACAGCGTCATTAGGTTGGGCTTTGTATTCTTGCTGGCATCTTGTGAGTTCGGTGGCCAGCCATTGGCAAACATTAGTAGTTAATTTTATTGCTGTTTTTAAAAATAATGACCATTTTATTTTTTGTAAATTAAAGCGGTAAAGCGCGACAGCAATAACACCATAAGCTTGCTGTTCAGGTGTTGGCATGTTGTTAGTATTTATTGAAGTGCTGTTTAAAAGCTTGGTATTGACCATCGCTTGTTGCAGTGCAGCTTGTTGTGATTGACTTAAGAAGTTGTTTTCGTAATCCATGGATGGCCTATATCTGCTGATAGCAGGGCAATATAAAAAGAAGATTTAGCACAGTATTTTACGATTCATGCGCACCGAAAAATGAACCACAGTGATAACAAAATTAGACTGACTCTTTACTGAATTAATAAAACACAATTGTAACTGGGTAGGGGAATTGAAGAGGATAAGCGTCTTTGTTTTAACCTTCAAATCGCATGAAAAATAATGCTCTGTTGGTGTTTTTAATTTTATTGGTAAGCACGGTAATAACCATAA
>NZ_WTKW01000531.1:0-1913 GCF_011378745.1 Pseudoalteromonas sp. Z1A6 | reverse complement strand
TATTAACTTAAATTTTTCCAATGCTATACCTTTATCCTAAATACAAAAAATGCCATAACCGGATAGGTTATGGCATTTAACTATAAGGTATCTATAGAGCAAGCTGCAATAATATTTACTTAACTTGAGCTTTGGTTAAAAGGTTATGCACTTCAGACTTGAATCTGCCATCTATTAAAACAGCAGATATCTAGCGTTCAGATTACTTAGCAAACCCACTTAGAGGTTTAAGCAAGAGTGGCGATAGAGCTGCGTGTTTATCTGTAAGCTCTTTTGGTAAATCGCCTAAATGCACCATACGTGTTGGTGTTGCTGCAGCAATCCAACGCTCTGCATGGTCATCCCAGTTTTGAATGTGGATATGCGACGCTTCTAAGTCTCTAAAACGCTCATAAACCATAATGTCGCCATCGTCAGACATATAATATTGGTAGTTTAGTGTACCTGGCTCTGTTTTTGCGCGCTCTACTTGTGAGTTCATTACTTCACGGAAGGCGTCTAATTGCCCTGGATTTAGCTTAGCTTCAACAATCCAACCAAAGTTATTAAATGTAGTATCGCCGTCTTTTTCAATTTGACTTGTTTGCTCTTCTTCGCGAGAAAAACCACCAAAGGGTTTAAGCCATAATGGGCTTAGAGCAGCATGGCGTTTGCGAACATCATCAGGTAAGTCACCTAAATGCATCATGCGTGTTGGAGCCGCGGCTGCCATCCAACGCTCTGCGTGGTCATCCCAATTTTCAATATGTTCGTGTGAAGAGTTTGCATCAGCAAAGCGCTCATAAACTAAAACATCGCCAGCATCAGACATATAGTACTGATAATTTTTAGTGCCTACTTCTTTAAGAGCACGATTAACTTGCGAATTCATTACCGCTTTAAAGTTTTCAAGTTCACCAGCGTTAAGCTTTGCTTCTACTATCCATCCAAAATTTTTAAACATAATTTTCTCTATTTAAATAAATTGCCTCTTTATATATGAGGCTTGAGTCTGTTGATCTTTGCTCAAACTAGGGGCTATTTAATTGCGTCGCGAGGTTTGTAACCTAGTGGGACAAGTAAAAACCGAGCAAAGCTTACGCGTCCTGTTCACGCCTATTTATGGGGAATAACCACATAAATAGGCTTTGCCTTGCCTAAACCCCAAACAGACGGCTGCAAATTTAACCTTGAAAGTTCAAAAGACCCTAAAGTTAAAGGCAATTTTATTGCCTTGGTTAACATATCTATCGCTTAATTGGTAAGTGCTTAGATAACGAAGCTAAGTGTACAGAGTATTTAAATGTTGATAATAATCGCATTTATTTAATCAGTTTATAGTAAATGTATATAATAGTGGTTAGCCTATTTTGCAGGCCATTTAAATTTTTAAGTTAAAATTGCTTTATAGACGTGTTGTTAAGCTATTTACAAGTACACTTAGTTATATGAAGGGTAAGCTGTTAAGATGCGCCGTCTTAATAATGTAGAAAGGTTATAGAAGTAACATGTCAAAATTTTTCTTTATGGGTAAACCCGACATAATGGGTAAAAATAACAGTAATGGATTTGCGCCAAATCGTACCGCAAAGGTAGGCACAGAGTTGCACCCGTTAACGCTAATTGTAAACTCAGCTGAACGACAATCAGAAATAGAAGCAATACTAGAAGAGCATTCGCTGTTTGCTTCAATTGAAGTTAAAGCAGACGTACCAGAAGATATTCGCGAACTAGACTTTGCGCTTAGCAAGTCAACACCACAAGTATTTGATAAAGTACCAGAGCGTAACGCACCTTGTGTATGTGGTAGCGGCAAAAAATATAAGAAGTGTTGCGGTTAGTTTCTTAACAACTAAATATGTAGCCTTTCTTTTTTCATCGGTATTAAATAAAAATGCCACAGGATTTTGAGCCTGTGGCATTTTTTAATGTTA
>NZ_WTKW01000530.1:0-1915 GCF_011378745.1 Pseudoalteromonas sp. Z1A6 | reverse complement strand
GCTGCGTTATCGCCTATTTATGGGGAATAACCACACTACATAGGCTCAGCCTTGCCTAAAAACCAAACAGTCTGCTGCAAATTCAACTACCAAAGATCAACACGCCCTAGCAACGCTAATACTATTTAATGCGTCTTTAATTGCTTGCTGGCTTATTGGCTTATGAATATGGAGGTTAGCTCCGTATTCATAAACTCGCTCTATATCATTTTGTGAAGTATTTGCTGTTATAACAATAATTGGCATTACTTTATTAAGATCAGAGCGTATTTTTTTAATCGCCTCAAACCCATCCATTACTGGCATATTTAAGTCCATAAAAACAATATCGTATTGATTTTCACTCACCATATCGCACGCGACTTTGCCGTTTTCAGCGCAATCATAGCTTAAACCTAATAAGCTAAGTATGCGGGTCAGTAATATAGTATTTAATGGATTATCTTCAACGACTAAACACTTTAGTTTGTCATTTATTTTACGAGGGTTTGGGAGAGCTTTACTGGCAATTATTGGTAAGTGCAAAGATACCAGCGCCCCATGGGCTTCATTATTTTTGAAGGTAATTTCACCGTGCAACGCCTTTACAACATACTGAACCCGAGTGAGACCTGTTCTTAATCCTTGAAAATGGTTTGTTTGTTTAAATGAGTCAAATTCAAGATCAGTAATCTCTTTCGAAAAACCACAACCAGTATCACTTACAGTGACACAAAGTTCATTATTAAAAAGCTTTGCAGAGACAGTAATTTCACCCTCTGTCGTAAACTTAATAGCGTTACTGATTAATTCTGTAAGCGTATGCTGCAAACGTTGATGATCCAATTTACATACACAATTTAATGATTCATCTAAACAACTAACTAGTTTTAGGCCTTTTTGCTGACAAGCATGCTCGTAAGCCATTAGTACTTTATTACACGACTCTAGAAGGTTTTCATTTTTAAATTGCGGTACCCACTTACCTGTACTTAAAGCTTGCAAGTCCTGCAGTTCATCTAATATGGCTATTAACCTAAGTGCACAGTAATTAGCTTGGGTTTTAACGCTTTGCTGCGTATCAGAAACCTTTAACTCCTCAATAGACGTAATAAGACCCTGTAAAGGAGTTCTAAATTCGTGACTTGCTCTGGCAATAAAATGCTCTTTATTTTGACTCACTTGTTGAGCGAACTCTTTTTGCTTTTGGTATTTAGACAATGCGTTACCTATTTCTTTTTCCATTGGCATAAATACAAACCTTAACTCTACAAGTAGTAAAAACATCGCCATAAGCCAAAATAATAATTCAAGGTTAGATACCCAGTTCAATTTTTGGACAGCTTGCTCTTCAAATAAATTCACTGCATGATCTAGTTGCTTTAATAGCTCTTCAACCTCAGTTACAGAGAATATACGCTTATCTACTTGGCCTTGTTGATAAAGCAAATTTTCCGCTTGCTGGATATATGTTGCAACTTGGGAATCTAGTTTATGAGGAGCTAACGTATATAGCTTAATAAGCTTAGGTGTAAGGTACTGATACTCTCCATTAGCATTTTTTGAAAGTAAGTAATTATGAGTTTTTTTGAATGATACGACTGATGTCTTTAACGCTTTAGTATGCTCAGAAATATTTGTTGCCGATAATAATAACTCATTACTATGCCAAGCTATTTTTTGAGAAAGCATTCTCTGCTTACCAGCCATATTTATTATTTTTGCGTCATATTTTTGCACCGAAAAATAATACTGCATAAGTGATGCTGATGTGCTTATTAATAGTGCTATTGCTATTAATGCCCATCGGTAACGAGTACGGATATTCGCGACAACTTTAAACATACTAAGCCCTGTTTTTGTTTTAAGTGTAGCTCAATTTTTTAGAACTAATAAGCAGCTTAAATAATGATTATTAAATAAAAAAGCCCAACTA
>NZ_WTKW01000053.1:0-16771 GCF_011378745.1 Pseudoalteromonas sp. Z1A6 | reverse complement strand
TTATTAAATGATGAGGCGCTTGGGTGTGATAAACAAGAAACAAAAAAAGACGCCTAAGCGTCTTTTTTACATTAGCGTTTAAAGGCTAATTAAGCGAAGTTAGCGTTCGCGAATTCCCAGTTAACAAGCGACCAAAAACCTTTAAGGTAATCTGGACGAACGTTACGGTAATCAATGTAGTAAGCGTGTTCCCATAAATCCACTGTAAGGATTGGAGTAACGCCATCATCAGTTAATGGTGTAGCAGCGTTAGATGTATTAACGATGTCTAGTGAACCATCAGCAAGCTTAACTAACCACGTCCAGCTTGAACCAAAGTTATTTACTGCTTTGTCATTTAATGCATCTTTAAACGCATCAAAAGAACCCCATTTGGCGTTGATTGCATCAGCAACTGCGCCAGTAGGCTCGCCGCCGCCGTTTGGAGATAAGCTGTTCCAGTAAAAAGTATGGTTCCAGATTTGTGCTGCGTTGTTAAATACGCCGCCTTCTGATGAACATACGATCTCTTCTAGAGATTTGTTTTCAAACTCAGTACCAGGGATTAAACCATTAAGCTTAACCACGTAAGTGTTGTGGTGTTTGCCATGGTGAAACTCTAGTGTTTCTTTTGAAATATGTGGCTCAAGTGCGTCGATTGCATATGGTAGTGACGGTAGTTCAAATGCCATTTTTTTATCTCCATCTTCTTTGGTTGATAGTCCATTTGGTAATACGTAATGCCTGTTGAAACAGAGCAGTTACCTATACCAAGCGGTAATATAGTGTTACTATAATTGTTGAGTATTTTACTCAAGTTTAAGCAAACAGCAATGCTATTGCGAAAGACTATTTCAATTGCGGCTTTATTTGCCCATTTTAAGTTATATATTTGTGGTCACGATGAGTTATTTTCAAGACCTAAATATATTTAGCTATCGTTACTTTGAGGTTGTAGATGGAAACCATTGATAAAATTAAACAGCAAATTTCAGAAAACCCAATAATCCTTTTCATGAAAGGGTCACCAAAATTACCAAATTGTGGTTTTTCTTCACAAGCATCGCAAGCGTTAATGTCATGTGGTGAACCATTTGCATACGTTGATATTTTACTTAATCCAGACATTCGTGCTGAGCTTCCAGCATACGCAAATTGGCCAACATTCCCGCAATTATGGGTAGATGGCGAATTAGTTGGTGGTTGTGACATTATTATCGAAATGTTTCAACGCGGTGAATTACAGCCGTTAATTACAGAAACTGCTGCTAAATATAAAGAAGCTGACGCAGAGTAATTTTATTACTCAACCTGAACTCAGGTTATTAAGCTCTTTAAACACAAAGCCACTTTTTAAGTGGCTTTGTTGTTTTTAATTTTTGTGAATTTACGAATAAGGAAGGCTCACTTGTACGTTTAAGCCGCCCTCTATTTTGTTATGTAAACTTATATGCCCCTGGTGCGCTTCTGCTATTTCTCTGCATAAGGCTAGCCCTAAACCACTTCCCGTACTTTTTGTAGAATAAAAGGGCACTAAAGCATTTGCCATTACTTGCTCGCTCATACCTTTGCCGCAGTCGCTCACATTTATAACACAAGCTTGGGGTACAAATTCGACCTGAATATGTATTTCATTGGAGTTGGAGCCTGACTCGTGTGAATTTTTTAATAAGTTTATGAGCAGCTGCTCGAGTTGGGCTTGATCAGCTTGTAATTCATTGTGTGGATTTTTTATTTCGTAGCTAAATTGCCAGTGATTTTTTAAATTATTGAGTGTGTTTTGCCAGTTAATCCGTGTTTTTTGTGGCTGAGGTAATTTAGCAAACTTGCCATAGCCTTGTACAAATTCAGTTAAATGACTAATTCGCTCATCAATAGTTGCAAATACACGGGCAAGGCGGGGCTCATCAACTTTATTTGCGAGCAATTGTGCGCTGTGTAACATGGACGACATAGGGCCGAGTGAATTATTCAATTCGTGGCTGATAATGCGTATTACCTTTTTCCACACGGCAACTTCTTGGCGACTAAGCTCACGGGTTAATTGTTTAAATATATATAAATGATGCTTTTGGTTATTGAGTAAAAACTCCCCGGTGGCTAAATGCCAAGTTTGCGAGTCTTGATTCTCTATTTCTATATTAAAGAGGCCATCAACACCGTGCTCTATAGCTGCTATTAATTGCAGGGGCGAATTTTCGAGCAATTTACTTAGCTGCATACCTTCAAGGCGGGTTGCGCTATTAAATAAACTACGGCTAATTAAATTACTAAATACCACCGTATTATTATCATTGACCAGTAATAACGCTTGCGGCGAGCTTTGCAATACTTTATCAAGCATTAACTCGCGCTGGTAAATCCATTGTTTTTCTTGGCGAAGCTGTTTAGCGGTTTGATTATAAAGTCGGCATAGTTTTCCAAGTTCATCATTACTTTTATACGCTAGTAAGCTGGAGAGCTCACCATCTTTAAAATTAAGCAACCCGGTTTCGAGCGATTGCATGCCAAGCTTTATTGGTTTGGTGAGAGCTCTTGAAAGCAAGGTGCTAAATGCAAGCGTTAGTAATATTAAAAACAGAGTGTAGTACATATCAAAACCACTAAGTGCGGCAATAATAAAAACAGGCAGCGCGCTACAAAGTGCGCAAATTAACACAACCTTTTGGCTTAGGGTAAAGTGGCTAATAATGTTTGGCATTAATAATCAATACCCATTTTTTGTAATCGACGATAAAGAGCTTGTCGGCTTAAACCAAATTCACGGGCCACTTTGGCTATAACACCTTGATGAGCGCGCATTGCGTGTTCTATTTCCTGTTTGGTCGGTTCTGCTTTTGCTTCTTGTTGAGCAGTAACCGATGACGAAAGTGCAAAGTCATCGACTGTAAGCGCACCTGTTGGTTTTAGCACCGCTACACGTTTACAAGCATTTTCTAGCTCTCGAACGTTACCTGGCCATTTATAATGTTGAAGTGCTTGCTCTGTGTTTATAGTCAGCTCTCGGTGAGGTAAAAAATGGCTAATAAGTGCTAAAACATCATCTTGCCTTTCGCTAAGGGCAGGCACATTGAGTTCAATTACATTAAGGCGATAATATAAGTCTTCCCTAAATCGACCTTGTTCAATTGCTTGTAGCAGGTTTTCGTTAGTGGCCGATATAACCCGCACATTTACTTTTTGTGTTTGTGTTGAGCCTAAACGTTCAAACTCGCCGGTTTGTACTACGCGTAGTAATTTTATTTGTCCTGAGAGTGGTAAATTACCAATTTCATCTAAAAATAACGTACCGCCATCAGCTGCTTCAAATCGACCAATACGTTGTTTAGTTATCCCCGTGTATGCGCCAGCTTCAGCGCCAAAAAGTTCGGCTTCTATAAGTTCTTGTGGTAGTGCGCCTGCGTTTACCTTAATAAAAGGTTGCGATACAAGTGGGGAGTTTTTTTGAATGATATGCGCAATGCACTCTTTACCACTTCCATTAGGGCCTGTAATTAATGCAGATATATCAGATTTAGCTACTTGTAGCGCCATAGTGACCAGTCGTTCCATAGCCGTGCTTTTAAATATTAGCCCGGCAAGGTCTGCGCTTTTAAATGTACCTTCACGCTCTTGTTGATGGCGATTATGTGTCGCCACTATTTTTTTAGCACTGCCTAGCTCTATTAAGTTACTGATACAAACTAGTAGTTTTGCATCATCCCAGGGTTTTGGTAAGTAATCGGCAGCACCGGCTTTTACAAGCTCAATAGCGGTAGCAAGTTCGGTCCAGGCTGTAATAAGTATAATAGGGAGGTGTGGGTTTATTTCTCGTAGTTCATAAAACAACGTTTTACCTTCTTCGCCAGAGGTTGTGTCGCTGGTAAAGTTCATGTCTTGAATTACAAGCTCAATTCGCTGATAGCGAACTATTTGCAGAGCATCAAACGGGTTTGTTGCAGTCACTACCGAAAAGTCGTGGATCTCGAGCAACAATGAAAGTGCATCGAGTACTGCTTGGTTATCATCAACAATGAGTATTTTATGAGTCATAGGTTATTTTTATAATTTTTTAATGGCTACACTGCCTTACTAATCAGTGTAGCATAGTGATTTTTACATGATTTAGTAACCTAAACTCTGGATAATAAATCTACCTCAAGCGGATTCTAGGTTAAATTGTGCGAGTTGCGATACTGGGCGAAATATTAGCAGCGCGTTTAGCCGGCCCTAATACCGCAAGTAAGCTCATTAATAATACGACAATGGCGGTAACGGCTATATAGCTTGGCGGTAGTGCGGCTACAGAAAAATACTGCATTAACATTTTCCCAAGTAGTATTGCTGTTACCACACCTAAGGCTAAACCTAGGCTACAAATTAATGCATTTTCTACTAAAAAGTAGCTAACAATAGCTGACTTTCTTGCACCAAGTGCTCTGCGTGTGCCAATTTGCTTAGTACGTTTGCTAATATTAAATAAGGTTAAGCCAAAAATACCGAGAGCGGTTATAAGCACTAAAATAGTGATTAATACTATGAGCATGCGCATCATGAGGCGGTCTTTAGCGGTATACTCATTTTTTAATTCATCAAGTCCTTTAATGTTATTAATAACGCGTTTGCTGTAATTTTCGAGCATGGCATTTTCTATTTCTTTCATTACAGCTGCTCGCTGACCAGGCTCTGTACGAACGGCAACTTGTGCATAACTTGCTGCTTTAATATAAGGAATAAACGCAAGATTATCGGGTTTACTGTCTTTGAGCCACGGGCCTTTCATGTTTCCGATCACGCCAATAACTTTAAGTGGTAGGTCACCAAAATAAACTATTTTTCCTAAACCATCTCCATCAGGGTAGAGCTCATCAAGTAAGGCTTTAGTGACTATAGTGACGTTGGTGCGCTTTTGTGTAATTTCGTTTGTAACTAGCACTTCATCTTCGGTAAAGTTTCGCCCTGCAATTAAGTTAACGCCGTAGGTATTAATTGCGTGGTCATCTATAAAAAAATAAGCAGTTCTTACACTTAGGCCTTCTTGTGGAGCGGGTTGTAAATTAAAGCTCGAAGCGCTGCCACTGCCTGATAGCGGGATACTACTGCTTAATGCGGCATCAACTACGCCTGGCATTTTTCTAAGCATGCTTTCATCAAGCTCAAACTGCTGGCTTAAGTTAATATCAGTACCAAAGGTCATTACATTAAACTTAAATATATCTTGCTCAGGGTAGCCCGTTTCTTGATTTAAATAGCTAATTCTGTCTTGAATGATAAATGCAGCATTACTGACTATAGCTGTGGTAATTGCAATTTGAATTAGCAGTAATACAGCGCCCACCTTTGAGCGGCATAAGGCGTTAAATATAGGTTTTATTTCTAACATTGTTAAATTCCTTATTGGCTCTTAAGATAAATAGCAGGATTGGTTTTACACACTAACCAAGCTGGGTACAAACCAGCCAAAATGCAGGTTGTAATTGCAATCAATGGGGCGCTCAATAGCATGGTCAAATCCATTGTTGCTAAGTTTTCATAGTAGTCGTAGCTTTGCACTACGCCCATTAAGCCAAGTTGTGCTAGTACAATTCCTAGCATGCCACCTATAAAGCCAAGCATGGCGACCTCAACTAAGTGCTGTAAAAATATTTGCCTTTTACTAGCGCCTAATGCGCGTCTTACACCTACTTCTGGCGCTCTGCGTAAAAACTTGGCTAAAAGTAAACCTAAAATATTGGCTAAGCAGACACCTAAGAACATAAAGCTCAGGCCCACTAAAATTTTATTGTCTTCGGTGACGACGTTGTTGTATTGCATCCATTGGTTTACATCGCGAAGTTTATACTCAAGTTCTTTACGATTAAATCGACCACGTTTTTGTTGTTCTTGCATATAGGCTAATAAGTAATTTTGATAGGCTTGTTTTTGTTCAAGCGTATTTAGCTCTGCCCAAAACTGGATCCATACTTGCTCAGATTGCAGTTTATCTGCAAAGGTTGGTGTGTTTTCGTGTTTCCATCCATTGCTATTGCCCCAACTTACGAGCTCTTTTGCCTTTATTAAGCTAAAGGGCATAAATAATTCTTCTACTTGATTAAATGCACCGTTATTTAAATCATAATATTTAATATTGAGAGGCCAATGGTTAATAACACCAACTACTTGATAGCTTGCATCATCTAAGTAAATCAGTTCTCCGACGGAGTTTTGTCCTGCAAATAGTTTATCGTTTATCTCTTGGGTAATAACAACCACAGGTGCGGCTGAGTTTTCTTGCTCTTTGCTCCAAGCCCCTCCGTATAGAAATGACAAATTAAACATGCTAAAAAAGTCAGGCGTTGTCATGCGAGCATTACCTATAAAAGGTTTTATTTTGTCGGAGTCTAAATAAACTGAAAAGCCGGTACGCATCATAGCCACTTTTTTCTCTGACGTGGGTGCGTTTAATAAGTTCTCTGCATCTTGATAGGTCAATTGCAGTGGCATGTTATCTTCTGTCCACCACGTACTACCATCGTCCATTGTTTGTAATTGCACACTGTAAAGTTGGCTGCTTTTTTCTGGAATAGGATCGGCCGACATCATGTGATAAACACTAAGGCTGGTCATTGTTATGCCTATACCTATCGCAATGGCAAGTACCATTAAAAAGCTAACCAATGGGGTGCGCTTGAAGCTGCGCCAACTTAAATCTAAATAATGAATAAACATTAGTTAAACCCCCGATGCTGTTTTTATAGTTTGCGCGCCCTGATAAAGCGTAAAGTCGGCAAGTTGTCCATCAACTACTTGAATATTACGCGGAGCACGGCGGGCTAATTCGCTATCATGAGTTACCATTACAATAGTGGCACCGTCGCGATTGATTTGTTCAAGTAACTCCATAACTTGGCGAGCCATTAAGCTGTCAAGGTTACCTGTTGGCTCATCGGCAAGTAAAAAACGAGGTTCACCAGCAAGCGCACGGGCTATTGCTACACGTTGTTGCTGGCCACCAGAGAGTTGTTGAGGTAAGTGTTTAGCGCGAGATGCTAAACCAACTTGTTCAAGGCATTGCTCAATTCGACGTTTTCGCTCATTTGCTTTAATCCCTCTGTAGCGAAGAGGAACTTCTATGTTTTCATATAAATTTAAATCGGGGATCAAATTAAAGCCTTGGAATATAAAGCCAATTTTTTGATTACGTAAATCAGCACGTTGGTTATCGTTTAGGCTGCCAACATTAACGCCATCCAGCAGGTATTCACCTTCGTTAAAAGGCTCGAGCATACCTGCAATATTTAAAAAGGTTGTTTTTCCTGAGCCGCTAGGACCAGTAACAGCAATAAATTCGCCTTCGTTTACTTGCAGATTAAAATCTCGAAGCGCATGGGTTTGTACCATTTCTGTTTGGTATACTTTACTTACATTGTTCATTTGTAACATCGTTGTTCCTAATTATTTTTAGCGTTGGTTGAGAACGTCTGTTTAATTTAATAAAATCGTGTTGGCTTGCTTAAAGTCGCTGTAGCTTGAAATAATAATTTCATCGTTTTCTTTTAGTCCACTTAAAAGCTCAACCGCATTAATGCTGGTGGCGCCTATTGTAATAGGTATACGCTTTGCGATATTGCCATCGACTTTATAAGCTATAATTCCGCCTTGCTGCATAAATGCACCACGCTTTACTTGCATTACACCTTCTCGGTTGTCGAGTAAAATACGTGCAGTTAAGCGTTGGTTCTGACGAATGTTGTTAGTAACACCTTTAAACCGGACGCGTGCTGTTACTTCACGATTATTAACTTCTGGTGATATGGCGGATAAATTCCCCATCACTGTTTCATTGCCTAACTTAAGCTCTACTTCCATACCGAGCCCTAATTCGTTTGCGTAACTTTCAGGAACTTGGAGTTCGGCTTCAAAATTACTTAAGTCGACGAGAGTCATAAGAGGTTGGCTTTGCGTCACTGCGGCTTTTTGTTGCACTAATAGGTTACCCACGATCCCTGTAACGGTAGCCTTAATAGATAGGTTGCTTACTTTTCGGATTAAGTCATCAACAATAAGTTGTTGGCGGGTCACATCACTTTTAGCAGCTTGTAGTTCAAAAGCGAGCGTGTCTTTGGCAAGCAATACCTCTTGCTGCGCATGCTTATAGGAGAGCTTAGCTCGGGATAAATCATCAACTGCTTTTTCTAGATCAATTTGGCTAATTAAGTGCTTTTGTATTGATAACTGTGCGCGACGATTTTCGCGCTCAGCGGCGTTAAGCTCAACTTGCGCCATATCGAGTGTTTTATTTAAAGTGAGTGTTTGGCGTCTTGCTTGCAAATGCTGCCTTTGCTGCTCGCCTTCAAGTCTTTTAAGTACAGACTCCTGTTGCTTTAATTCATTAGTTGACTCAGGGCTTTGCAGCAGGGCAAGTGTGTTGCCTTGCTTTACTGTATCGCCGGCCTTTACTTTTAAATCTATAAATCCCCGTTCTGGACTGTAGATTTTAGGAGCATTAGCAGCAACAATTTTACCACTGGCGGCAATGTCTCGAATGAGCGCTTTAACATGTACTTTTGCAATCTGTACTTTTGAGCGGCTAATAGAGCTTTTAGCGCTATGGCTCGTTAAAAAAATATAAGCAATTGCAGAGACCACAATGAAAACAATCGCAGTGATTATCGCGTATTTTTTATAGCTTATAGGTGCCTTTACTTGTATGTCTTGTGCGCTGGTATCTTTAATCATTTAATTTCCCCTAAATTGCTTTTATGTATTTTTCGCACAGCAGTAATAAAGCTGCTGTGCAAATAGCGGCAATAGGAGAGAGTAAAAATAAGCTTAGAGTAAACATAGTAATTCCAATTAGCGATTATATATAAAGCTATACGATTAATATGCCAACCATTATCTTATTGATATTTAAGTGATTTTATTTTTTTGTTATTGAAATTCATGTCCGCGGACAGTTTATGTGTCCGCATCGGACATAGTTTTAAATAAAAATTCACTATTAACGTACAAAAAATGACATGAACTTTCATAACTATACTAATGAGCAGCAATAATCGGGGATGTTAAGCCATTAAAGTAATGAAATAGCATAAAACTATCTAAATGTTAACTGAATAGCCCCTCTAGTGTTGAATACTTATTCACTTTCGGTTGCCTTTACGTTTACGTAAGCTGGCACGCTGAATGCTTGTGTTTTTTACAATATGTTAAACTTGACACCAGTGTCATGAAAAAATAGTGGTTAAAATAACGCTAAATGTTAAAAATAATGATAAAAAGAAATCTTGCTATGAAGTGAGAAATATTCAAGAATGTGAATATGTATTCAAAGTGCTATTGACTCTATTTAAGATAGAGGCTAGTTTTGTCCGTCTGTTAGCAAATCGTCGAGCAGTTCATCCACGCTAACAGTGCAGCAAGGGGAGGGGTCTATGTTATACGACTCAAAGTTAGAAAAAGAAAATTGTGGCTTTGGCTTAATAGCTCAAGTTAATGGTCAAGCTAGTCATAGGCTTATTCGTACTGCTATTACGGGGCTTGATCGCATGCAGCACCGTGGTGGTATATCTGCCGATGGTAAAACAGGTGATGGCTGTGGTTTATTATTACAAAAACCAGATAGCTTTTTCCGTGCTATTGCTAGTGAACATAACTGGCACTTAGGCAAAAACTACGCAGTGGGTATGATATTTTTAAATTCAGACCCTGTTTTAGCGCAAGCTGCAAAACAAATACTTAGCGAAGAATTAGAAAAAGAAACGTTAAATATTTTAGGTTGGCGCGTTGTGCCAACCGACCCATCAATGCTCGGTCCTATTGCTGTACAGCAATTACCAGGTTTTGAACAAATTTTTGTTAGCGCGCCAGAAGGTTGGCGTTCTAAAGACTTAGAGCGTCGCTTATATGTAGCACGCCGCCGCGCTGAAAAGCGCATTGTTGATGACGAAGCTTTCTATATCGCAAGTCTATCTGGTTTGGTAACTATCTATAAAGGCTTAATGATGCCTGCAGATTTACCAAATTTTTACCTAGATTTAGCTGATATTCGTATGACGAGTGCGATTTGTGTTTTCCATCAGCGCTTTTCTACTAATACTCAGCCGCGTTGGCCTTTAGCTCAACCTTTCCGCTATTTAGCACACAATGGTGAAATTAATACTATTGAAGGTAACCGCCAGTGGGCACGCGCACGTTCATACAAGTTTGCGTCACCGCTTATTCCTGATTTACAAAGCGCAGCGCCGTTTGTAAACGAAACCGGTTCTGATTCATCAAGCCTAGATAATATGCTTGAGCTATTTTTAGCTGGTGGCATGGATTTATTCCGCGCTATGCGTATGCTCGTACCACCTGCATGGCAGAAAAACCGTGCAATGGACGACGATTTACGTGCATTTTACGACTTTAACTCTATGCATATGGAACCATGGGATGGCCCGGCAGGTATTGTTATGTCGGATGGTCGTTTTGCGGCTTGTAACCTTGACCGTAATGGACTTCGCCCAGCGCGTTATGTAATTACACAAGATGGCTTTATTACGCTTGCATCAGAAGTGGGTATTTGGGATTACACTGCCGATGAAGTAGTTGAAAAAGGCCGTGTTGGTCCAGGTGAATTATTAGTTATTGATACTAAGCTTGGCAAAATTTGGCACTCAGATGAAATCGATCAAGATTTAAAGTCTCGCCATCCTTACAAGTCATGGCTTGAGGAGAATGTTAAGCGTTTAGTTCCATTTGAAGAGCTTACTGAACAAGACGCCGGTAATCGCTCATTTGATGACGAAACGCTAGCTAAATATCAAAAAATGTTTGGTTATACCAACGAAGAGCTTGATAGCGTTATTCGTGTAATGGGTGAAAACGGCCAAGAAGCAACCGGCTCAATGGGTGATGACACGCCATTTGCAGTGCTTAGTGAAGGGCATCGTTCGCTTTATGATTACTTCCGCCAAAAATTTGCGCAAGTAACAAACCCACCTATCGATCCACTGCGTGAAAATCATGTAATGTCACTTGCGACATGTATTGGTAGTGAGCAAAACGTATTTAACGAAACAACAGGCCACGCTAAGCGCCTACAGTTTGATACGCCAATTTTAATGTACGCAGACATGCAGCAGCTATTAAATGCTGATGAAGCGCATTACAGCTACTGTAAAATTGATATTACCTACACAGTTGAAGAAGGTTTAGAAAATGCGGTAACGCGTATTTGTGACCAAGCACAAGAAAAAGCAGCCGCTGGTTGTATAATGCTTATTTTAACTGACCGTAACTTTAATGAAGCAAATTTGCCGATTCCAGCAGCTATGGCTGTAGGTGCGGTACAAAAACGATTAGTTGATAACAATCTTCGCTGTGAATCAAACATTATCATTGAAACCGGTAGCGTGCGTGATGCGCATCAGTTTGCTGTGTTATTAGGCTTTGGTGCTACGGCAATTTATCCATACCTTGCGTATGAATCGTTAGTTGCGATGAGCGACAGCAAAATTATTAATAAGTCGTATTGCGAAGTAACTCTTGCTTACCGTAAAGCCATTAACAAGGGCTTATACAAAATCATGTCTAAAATGGGCATAAGTACGGTTGCGTCATATCGCTGCTCAATGTTGTTTGAAGCGGTTGGTTTATCTGACGCTATTGTACAAATGTGCTTTAAAGGTGTGGCAAGTCGCATACAGGGCGCATGCTTTACCGACTTTGATGACGATCAGCAAAGCTTACACAAACTCGCTCTAAGTAAGCGTAAATTATTAAGCCACGGCGGCTTGTTTAAGTACGTACATGGCGGCGAGTATCATGCTTATAATCCTGATGTAATCCAAACCCTGCAAAAAGCAGTTCGTTCTGGTGAATATAGTGATTACAGTGAATATGCAAAACTTGTTAATACGCGTCCTATTGCCACTTTACGTGACATGCTTGCGCTTAAAATTCCAGAGCAAGGCATTAGCATCGATGATGTAGAGCCTGCAGAAAACCTATACAAGCGTTTCGATTCAGCAGCAATGAGTATTGGTGCATTATCGCCAGAAGCGCATGAGGCTCTAGCAATTGCAATGAACCGCTTAGGCGGTTGTTCAAACTCTGGTGAAGGCGGCGAAGATAAGCTGCGTTATGGTACCGAGAAAAACTCGCGTATTAAACAAGTTGCTTCAGGTCGATTTGGCGTAACGCCGCATTATTTACGCAGTGCTGACGTTATTCAAATTAAAGTAGCGCAAGGTGCAAAACCAGGCGAAGGCGGTCAATTACCGGGTGAAAAAGTAACTCCATACATTGCTAAACTTCGTTATTCGGTTCCCGGTGTTACGTTAATTTCGCCACCACCACATCACGATATTTATTCAATTGAAGATTTAGCGCAGCTAATTTTCGATTTGAAACAAGTAAACCCTAAAGCGCTAATTTCTGTAAAACTGGTTTCAGAACCAGGCGTAGGAACCATTGCAACGGGTGTTGCTAAAGCGTATGCCGATTTAATTACTATTTCTGGCTATGATGGTGGTACAGGCGCAAGCCCACTTACTTCAGTTAAATATGCAGGTAGCCCATGGGAGCTAGGACTTGCAGAAACGCAGCAAGCTCTTGTTGAAAATGGACTGCGTCATCGTATTCGCTTGCAAACAGATGGTGGCTTAAAAACGGGTTTAGATA
This sequence comes from Pseudoalteromonas sp. Z1A6, assembly GCF_011378745.1. Classification (NCBI taxonomy): domain Bacteria; kingdom Pseudomonadati; phylum Pseudomonadota; class Gammaproteobacteria; order Alteromonadales; family Pseudoalteromonadaceae; genus Pseudoalteromonas; species Pseudoalteromonas sp. Z1A6. The sequence continues at coordinate 4,165 of NZ_WTKW01000053.1, read as the reverse complement.
TAATTAAAGCGGCAATTTTAGGTGCAGAAAGTTTTGGCTTTGGTACCGGCCCAATGGTTGCGCTTGGTTGTAAATACTTACGAATTTGCCATTTAAACAACTGTGCGACCGGTGTTGCAACACAAGACGAAACACTTCGTCAAAAGCATTACCACGGCTTACCAGAAATGGCGATGAACTACTTTAAGTTTATAGCGCAAGAAGCACGTGAAATCATGGCAAGCTTGGGTGTTGTAAACTTAACTGATTTAATCGGTCGTTTAGATTTGCTTGAAGCAATTGAAGGCAAAACAGCAAAACAGAAGAAAATTGATTTATCTTCAGTAATTGCTCAGCCTAATAACCCAACTGGCGAAACGCTTTATTGTAGTGCGCCTAATAGCTCACATTATTTAGGAAAACTTAATGAGAGCCTACTAGCTAAGGCGCAAGACGCAATTGATGCTTCAAGCGGTATTTCACTAGTAAGTCGTATTTGTAATACGGACAGATCGGTAGGTGCAATGCTTTCTGGCTATATTGCTGATAAATATGGCAACCAAGGTATGGCGGCTGACCCTGTAGTAATTGAACTACACGGTACTGCGGGTCAATCATTTGGTGTGTGGAATGCCGGCGGCCTTGAAATGACATTGGTTGGTGATGCAAACGATTACGTAGGTAAAGGCATGGCGGGTGGCAAGTTAGTTATTCGTCCACCACTTGGCTCGTCGTTCGAAAGTCACAAAGCCACAATTGCAGGCAACACATGTTTATACGGTGCAACAGGCGGTAAACTGTTTGCTGCAGGTTGTGCAGGCGAGCGCTTTGCAGTTCGGAACTCAGGTGTGCAAGCGGTTGTTGAAGGTGTAGGTGATAACGGTTGTGAATACATGACGGGCGGCGTTGTATGTGTACTTGGTAATGTAGGTGTTAACTTTGGTGCGGGTATGACCGGTGGTTTTGCTTATATTTTAGATGAGCGAAATGATTTTGAAAAACGCATTAATCCAGAGCTAGTAGAAATAGTAACGCTGGATGAATTAACATCGCATCAAGAGCATTTACGCGGTTTAATTGCTGAGCATTTAGAGCTTACTGGCTCATGCCGTGCAGAAAGTATTTTAGCTAACTTTGAATTGTACTTACCTATGTTCAAATTAGTAAAACCAATATCAAGCGACGTAAAAAGTTTACTCGGGCATCGCGCTCGCAGTAGTGCCGAACTACGTGTTCAGGCGCAATAAGGGGGCAGTATGAGCGAAAATGTATATCAATTTATAGACGTGCAGCGTGTAGACCCACGCAAAAAACCAATCTCGTCACGTAAAAAATCTTTCGTAGAAATTTACGAACCCTTTTCAGAGAATCAGGTTAACTCACAAGCTGACCGTTGTTTAGATTGTGGTAACCCATACTGTGAGTGGAAATGTCCAGTACATAACTACATTCCACAATGGCTAAAGTTAATACGCACAGGCCGTATTATAGAGGCGGCAGAGCTTTCTCATCGTACAAATAGCTTACCAGAGGTTTGTGGGCGTGTTTGCCCACAAGACCGCTTGTGTGAAGGCTCGTGTACGCTCGATGAAGAGTTTGGTGCGGTTACAATTGGTAATATTGAAAAATACATTACTGATGAGGCATTTAAAATGGGCTGGAAGCCTGATATGTCTTATGTAACATGGACTGACAAAAAAGTAGCCATTATTGGTGCGGGCCCTGCAGGTTTAGGGTGTGCTGATATTTTAGTGCGTAACGGTGTTAAACCAGTGGTGTTTGATCGTCACCCAGAAATAGGTGGACTACTCACATTTGGTATTCCTTCTTTTAAACTTGAAAAATCAGTAATGCAAAAGCGCCGTGAAATTTTCACTGAAATGGGCGTAGAATTTAAGTTAAATGTTGAAGTAGGTGTTGATATTACACTTGACCAAATTTTAGCTGATTACGACGCTGTGTTTTTAGGGGTTGGTACGTATCAGAGTATGCGTGCAGGTCTTGAAAATGAAGATGCAGCGGGTGTTCACGATGCATTGCCGTTTTTGATTGGTAACACGAACCGTGTAATGGGCTACGACGAGACAAAACAACCGTGTATTGATATGGCTAATCAAAAAGTAGTTGTACTTGGCGGTGGTGATACAGCGATGGACTGTGTGCGTACGTCTATTCGACAAAATGCTGCAAAAGTAACGTGTGCTTATCGTCGTGATAAAGAAAATATGCCAGGCTCTAAACGTGAAGTTAAAAACGCGAAAGAAGAAGGCGTTATATTTACGTATAACGTTCAGCCTAAAGGCATTGTACTGAACGATAAAGGTAAAGTGACCGGCGTTAAAATGGTTAAAACTAAATTAGGTGAACCTGACGCAAAAGGCAGAAGCCGTGCTGAAGAAGTACCTGGTTCAGAACATGTTATTGAAGCTGATCAAGTTATTATGGCGTTTGGTTTCCAGCCTCACAAAATGGATTGGTTAGAAAAATACGATGTAGAAATAAACAACTGGGGCGGTATTAACGCACCAGAACAAGGTGAGTTTACACATCAAACTACTAACCCTAAAATATTTGCTGGTGGCGACATTGTACGTGGTTCAGATTTAGTGGTAACTGCTATTTTTGAAGGACGTAACGCTGCAGAAGGTATTATGGATTACTTAAAAGTTTAATTTTTCGTGTTAAAATAACGATATTTAAAGCAAGCCAAGTGGCTTGCTTTTTTATTTGTTTTATCCAAATGTAATGTCAACATAATTAGTGACAAATGGGGCTATATTTATACCACCTTTTGTATGGCTTTCTTGAACAACACCTTTTGTTAGTAACTTCATGTAGAAACCTTATATAGTAACTTTCAAAGAAACTGCTTTGCCATTATGGGTTGTTCTTTATAAGCCAAATGCGATTTCTTTAGGTATCTACTAAGCGGCTTTCAGGACTCGTTTCATATATATAAACGTTATCGACACTTCTTTCTTCTAAGTCGTTTATATACTCTAATACCAATTCGCTTAATTAAGTGATCTATTTTGAGATAACAAAATTATGTCGATAATGAGGCTAAAGTTTCGCTACTTAGGTGTTCTCGGCAATTACCTCTACATTGCTTTGTATTCATGCAGTCGTATCTCGAAAGTTTTAACGCAGTTAGCGCCAAGTTCAATCCTTGAAATTGATTGAGTATTATCGCGGATTTGTATAGTGCGTGTATTTTTTGTAGCGGCACTTTTATTGATTAATGTGTTGTTGACTCGGTCCAGGCACAATTCATAGAATAGTTACTACCATCTTTAACTGTGCAGGTTTATATTATTTTTTGACTACCAGTCAGTTCGATTATTGCAGGAATAAAAGGGCGTACTTATATAATTTAGCAAATGGTATTAGTGCCAAGCAATTTAATATCGTAAAAATGTACTTACCTGAGATAAATGCAAGAGGCTAAAAATATGTGCACAATTGTCAGTGCTAATTACTAACCTTAATAGTTGATTTAAATATAAAGTAGGTTCATTATTGCACGCTGTTTACGGTTTGCTTACTTTATATCTATAAGTTTGCTTTTATACATTAATAAATAAATAGAAATTATGTACGAATATTCAAACAATTTAGAAAGGAAGCTCATTGTTCGGTTCTTTTCCTCAATAGGCTTTATAGCAACGTTTTCGATGGCTAGCTTAGCATTTATTAACAGCAGCTATTTATTAGCATTTACTTTGGTTGTTTCTTCGTTTGTTTACTTATCTGCGTTTAATATAGGTAGAGGTGTAGAGAAGTCTGCAACTGTAATTTTATATAACCTGTATGCACTTATGTTTTATCTTGTACTTACAGGAGGAGCACAAGGTACAGGGCCTATATGGATATTTATAGTGTCTCCTGTTACTTATTCAATTCGAGGGCTTAAACGAGGGACGTTTGATATTGTTTTATTTTTATCGGCAATTGTTCTCGGTTTCTATTGCGCTGATACATTTAATATATATGACTACAATCCTGAGCAGTTTCCAGTCAGAATCATACTCGCTTTTATAATTGTTGCATCGCTGAGTGGTTATTACGAATTTTCAAGAGAAAAATACAGCAGTAAATTAATTGCTTTAAGCCAAAAAAATGAATTTTTAGCAACTATAGATCCACTCACTAATCTGCCAAACCGTCGTTTCACTATGAATAAGCT
>NZ_WTKW01000529.1:0-1932 GCF_011378745.1 Pseudoalteromonas sp. Z1A6 | reverse complement strand
TAAGCTTCAAGCTTGTATTTTAACGCCAGCCAAGGGCTGGCGTTTTACTTTCTAAATACCTAATTTAATAAGTGCGAAAAAATGCCGCACAACTCATATCAAAAACCATATAATATACCGCGTAATTAATCATTCCTTAATGCCCAATAAACCTGCATTACTCATTACGGCTATTTAATTAATGACACTAAAGCTTTCATGGCGAAAAACATTCAGGCGGTTACATTTATACTTAGGCCTATCAGTAGGTGTTTTACTTACTATTATTAGCCTTTCTGGCTCCGTATTAGTTTACTATCCGCAAATAGACTTACTGCTAAATCCAGAAAATGACGCTACTACAAACATAAAAACGCCTAATTGGGAGCAAGCATATAATACGCTAAGAGCCAATTTCCCTTCAAAGCAAGGGCCATGGCGATTAGAAAACACAGGTATAAACTCAGTAATTCCCGCGCGATACTACAATCCAATAGAAACAAAAGAGCAAGGCTTTGCTCCCTTAATGGTATGGCTATCTAGCAGTAGTGATAAAGTAATACGTAAAAACTATTGGGGAAAATACTTAGTAACTTGGATGTACAACTTACATTTTTCATTACTAACAGGAGGAACGGGCACTCTCGTTGTTGGCTATATAGGCATAGCCTCAATAGTTCTTCTTATCTCTGGATTCTTTGCTTGGTTTCCAAAGCCTGAGCAGTGGGTAAAGGCACTAAAATTTAAATCTCGTAGCTCTAAAATAGGTTTGCTATACGACTGGCATAAACTAATTGGTTTAACCTTCTGCATACCGCTACTAGCTTTAACTGTTACAGGTGTTATGCTCGCTATTCCAAAACAAACAGATCCTATATTAACCGCTCTAGTTAGCGATATAAACTCCCCACCAAAAACACAAATTCAACCGAGCAAACAAACCAATATTCCTTTATCACAAGCGGTATTAATAGCTGAAAAAGCATTACCGAATACGCGTTTAGCTTGGATTGAAACACCATCAAACTTAAATGCTATTTACAGATTAAGATTTCAAACTGTAAACGATCCTTCGTATCGCTTTCCACATAGCTATATAGAGGTTAATGCACTTACAGGAAAGTTAGAGAGCGTGTTTAATATAGATAAGCAAAGTACGGCTAGTAAAATAAAAAACTGGATACACCCTCTACATGACGGCAGCATTGGCGGTAACATTTTAAAAGTCATTTGGGTGCTGAGTGGCTTTGGACCTGCTGCATTGTTCTTTATTGGCGTATATAGGTGGTTAGTTAGAACCAAGAGAATATAAAAATAAAATAAAATAAAATAAAATAAACTTTACGCCAATCTACCTAGTTAAATGATCTATTTGAGGTCAAAAATTTCTTTATTTCGTTGTTCTCGCCAATTACTCCTAAGTTGCTCAACCTTCTGTATCCATGCAATCGTATATCAGAAATTTCTAACGCAATTAACGTCAAGTTCAATCCACCAAATTGATTAGGTATTATTGCCGATTAGTATAATTATCAGGTATGTGTATTTATTCTGCACGCGCTAAAACTACAGTTAGTTACAGATGTAATGCGGTAAATCACTTAGGTAAACTTAGCGCACAATAGTGCCCCCCAATTAATTGCTTACTAGTGTCTGTAAATAAGGCTATATACCTAATGGGAATGTCTAATAGGCTACTGAATAGTTAAAGCAAGGCTCTTTACAATGTGAAGCCTGCGTAATGTCACGATACCAACAGCGGTGGAGAGTCACGTAGTAAATGCTACTTTATTGGCCGAATGGGGTATTGAGGGTTTTTGTTGTGATTTTAACGTCGGGAGTCGCTACGCTCGCCCGCCCTACGTGATGTGTGTTGATGTGAGTGTGCATTAATTGCACGTATTTTACTTTTCTGCAGACGTAAAAAAGCCCGAATCGTTAGATTCGGGCTTT
>NZ_WTKW01000528.1:0-1936 GCF_011378745.1 Pseudoalteromonas sp. Z1A6 | reverse complement strand
CACAAAAAATAAATATAAAACACCCTAATGGGTTTCTAACAACAAAAGGGAAAACAATGCGTAAACTTACTTTTATTGCGGCCGCAGTAAGCGTTGCACTACTTGCTGGTTGCCAGCAAACAACACAACAAGCGACTTCAGCTCCTATTGCACAAGCAGTTCAATCACAACAAAGTGAAATAGACAAAGCCAATGCATTTTTTGAAGATACATTTAACCGCGACGTAATGAGCAGTCCTGTATATCAAACATACATGGGTATTAAGCAAGATTACGATAAGTGGGATGATGGCAGCGAAGAAAGACAGCTTAAAGATTTAGCGCAAACAAAAGCTGACCTAGTTGCACTAAAAGCAATCAGCCGTGATTTATTAGATGATGCAACAAAAGTTAGCTACGACTTAAAAAAACAAGATCTTGAAAGCTCAATTGCTGACTTTAAATGGCGTTACCATAACTACCCTGTGAACCAAATGTTTGGTACGCATTCTATGATCCCTGCGTTTTTAATTAATCAGCACTCAATTAGCAATGTAAAAGAAGCTAAAGACTACATTTCACGTTTAAATGGTGTAACTGGTGTTATTGATCAGCTTATCGTTGATTTAACTGTACGTGCAGAAAAAGGCATCATAGCCCCTAAATTTGTATTCCCGCATGTTATTGATTCAAGCAAAAACATTATTCACGGTGCACCGTTTGAAAAAGGCGATGATTCTACATTGCTTGCTGACTTTAAACGTAAAGTAACAGCGCTTGAAATTAGCCAAGACGAAAAAGACTCGTTAATCAGCGATGCATCAGATGCATTAAAATCAGCTGTTAAACCATCTTACTCTAAGTTAATTAATTACCTTGCACAGCTTGAAAAACGCGCAGATGATCGCGATGGCGCATGGAAATTACCTGATGGCGAAGCGTTTTATAACAACGCACTTAAGCGCACAACTACAACAGATTTAACTGCTAAAGAAATCCATGCAATTGGCCTATCTGAAGTGGCACGTATTCATGATGAAATGCGTGAAATTAAAGACAAAGTTGGCTTTAAAGGCGACTTAAAAGCGTTTATGCAGTTTATGAAAACTGACAAGCAATTTTACTACCCTAATGATGCACAAGGTAAACAACGCTACCTTGATGAAGCCACTGGGCTTATTGATACAATGAAAACGCGTTTAGATGAGTTATTCATTGTTAAACCAAAAGCAGGTTTAAAAGTAAAAGCGGTTGAAGCATTCCGTGAAAAAGCAGCAGGTAAAGCATTTTACCAACAGCCAGCTCCAGATGGGTCACGCCCAGGTGTTTACTACGCTAACCTTTACGATATGGAAGCAATGCCAACGTATCAAATGGAAGCGCTGGCATACCACGAAGGTATTCCGGGACACCACATGCAAATAGCTATTTCGCAAGAACTAGAAGGTATTCCTAAGTTCCGTAAGTTTGGTGGCTACACAGCGTATATTGAAGGCTGGGGTTTATACTCAGAGTTCATTCCTAAAGAAATGGGCATGTACTCAGACCCTTACTCAGATTTTGGTCGTCTTTCAATGGAATTATGGCGCGCATGTCGCTTAGTTGTTGATACGGGGATTCACGCAATGAAGTGGACTCGCCAAGAAGGTATTGATTACTACGTAAATAACACGCCTAATGCAACATCTGACGGTGTTAAAATGGTTGAGCGTCACATTGTAATGCCTTCACAAGCAACAGCTTATAAAGTGGGTATGCTTAAGATTTTAGAGCTTCGTGAAGAAGCTAAAAAGCAACTTGGTGATAAATTTGATATTCGCCAGTTCCACGACGTAGTGCTTAAAAATGGTCCTGTACCACTTAATGTACTAGAAAACTTTGTTAATGAATGGGTAGCAAGCAAAAAGGCTTAAAACCAATTTAAACAATTGCTTTAAATATGAAAAGGTCGCATTTG
>NZ_WTKW01000527.1:0-1945 GCF_011378745.1 Pseudoalteromonas sp. Z1A6 | reverse complement strand
GATGGTACATAGTACCATCGGGGTTTTTTAATCGTTTTAGTAAACTTAAACTTTAAATTCGTCTACCGATAAGCGAAGCTCTTCGGCAAGTTTGGCTACTTCTGAGCTTGAGATATTAGTTTGGTTTGCGCCTTCGGCTGTTTGCTCTGCAATGGCTACAATCGACTCAAGGCGTTCGCTAATTTCTTGCGCTACTTGTTGTTGCTCAAGTGCCGCAGTCGAAATTTCTTCACTTACATCGTGAGCTTGCGAAACCGCAAATGTAATTGAATCAAGTGCGCTACTTGCTAAGTCGGTTTGCTCAACACACGATACCGCACGTTGCTTACCTTTGCTCATAGCCGTTACTGCAGCTTCTGCGCCTGTTTGAAGAGACTCAATCATTGATTGTATCTCTTGGGTCGACTCTTGAGTTTTACTCGCAAGAGAGCGTACTTCGTCAGCTACAACAGCAAAGCCTCGGCCATATTCACCAGCACGTGCCGCTTCAATTGCGGCATTTAGTGCAAGTAGGTTAGTTTGATCCGCTATTCCGCGTATTACATCTAAAATGCTGCCAATTGATGCGCTATCTTGGTGTAGTTTATTAATTACTTGTGAGGCGTCGTCTACTTCACGCGCTAACTGTTCAATCGTGGCTTTATTGTTATTCGAAATACCTTTAACGCGCTCAGCTTCTTTATCAGCATTTTTAATCTCACTAAGTGCTTGTTGAGCGCTGTTGCTAACCGTTTGCGATGTACTGCTCATTTCGGTTGTTGCAGTGGCGGCTTGTTCAACTTGTGCTTGTTGGTTACGAATTGCTTGGCTTGATTCGGCTGTAATTGCAGATGTTTGTTCTGATGCTGCAGCTAACTGAGTAGAGCGCGAAATAATGCCTTTAATGAGACTGCGTAAGTTATCAATTAAGGTGTTACAACTTTTAGATAGTTCGCCAAATTCGTCTTTAGCGCTGTCGTCTAAACGTTGTGTCATGTCGCCACTGGCAACAATATCTAAAATTCGGTTAACTTCAGCAAGTGGTTTAGTAATACGGCTAACAGTAATAATAGCAATCGCTACAGCTAAAAGAGTGGCTATAATCATACCAACCCACGTCCATAAGTTTGCTGAGTCTACGTCGCTGCGTACGCCTTGCTGTAATTTAAAGGCAACGTCACTTGCTTGATTAACTAACTCGTCAATTTGGTTAAGTGCCATTTTGGTGGCTTGCTCTGACTGGGCAAGCTCTGACTCTGTTAGCGTAATAGAGTCAATTAATCGTTTTTTGTTTGCAGCTAAACCACTACTACCTTTTATATTGTTTTCTAAAGTATCAACATTTTCTTTTAAGCTTGAGTATAAATCGCTGTGAGTTTGCTCAATAGCCGGTTTAATTAAGGCAATGGTACGCGTTACTTCTTCTAGGTAATAGGTTTGCTCGTTTTTAACAATATCGAGTGTATTAAGCGTTTTAACAGTTAGCATATCAGTGCTGTTACTTACCACCGACATAAAGTTATTTTCTAAATTGTTTGCAGCTTGATAAGCACGAGGGTGGTTTTGCTCAAAACCGCCAATGTCAATAATATCGAGTACAACAGAATTGGCATCTTCTGCACTTAGCTCTATATTTTCTAATTGTGCTTTTAATGTTTTGTTTAATGCTAGCTGTTTGCTTTTATCTTCTAACAAGCTTTCAACTGTGCTTAAAAAGCTTAAGTAGGTTTTTTCTACATTTTGGCTACTTTGATTAAGCGTTGCATCATTTTTTACTACGTCTTGAAGTTCGCGATGAAGGGTATTGAATAACTGCTTTTGCTCAAAAACTTGCTTTTTAATGGGGGCTAGTTCATTTGCAGAAGTAGTGTAAAAACTCGCTTGAGCGGCTTTACTCATTAAAATAAATTCGGCTTGTAGTTCTGAGCTTTTATTTAGTGCTGGAAGTGATAGTTGGTTCACTTTT
>NZ_WTKW01000526.1:0-1951 GCF_011378745.1 Pseudoalteromonas sp. Z1A6 | reverse complement strand
AAATTTTAATAAGCTACTACGTATAAACTCGTATACGGGGCAATTTGTCGTATTTAATTCACTTTTAAATAGGGGCTTGCTAGTCTTGCAGGTAATTAAGTTTCCACTAAGAGTCTCTATGAAAAAGTTATTAGCCCTATCTATTTTAGCTGCATGTTCAGCACCTGTATTTGCCGATGTAAATTATTCTTTAGAAATCTCACAACCACAACATCATTTAGGCGATGTAAGTGTTGAGTTTCCAAAAACAGCGCAAGCACATCTTGATATAAAACTTCCTGCATGGCGAACGGGTCGCTATGAAATGCTAAACCTTGCCAATGGCATTCGTTATTTCAAAGCTAAAGATGAAGATGGCGAAGAGTTAACATGGGAAAAAATTGATCACAGTACATGGCGTGTACACCTTAATGAGCCAACAGAAGTTAATGTTGACTACCAGGTGTATGCAAATGAGCTTGGTAAGCGCGCTCGCCACATTGACGACAGCCATGCATTTATAGATGCATCAGGCTTTTTTATGTTTAGTGAATCATTCCGCCAAGAGCCAGTAACCGTTAATTTAGAGGTACCTAAAAAGTGGCGCTCTGTATCGGGTATGGATAATTTAAAAGGCAAAAATTCATTTAAAGCAGCAGATTACGACGTACTTGTTGATTCACCAATCGAAACGGGTATTAACCAACTACACACATTTGAAGTAGATGGCCGTGAATACGATTTAGTTATATGGGGCGATGGTAACTACGATGTAGAGCAAATGCTTACCGATCTTAAAAAATTAGTTGCCACTGGTAATGTAATTTGGGATGGCTATCCGTATGAACGTTATGTATTTATGGTACATGCTACGTCGGGTGCTGGTGGTGCAACAGAGCATTTAAACTCAACAATTATTCAACGTCCACGCGATAGATTTGGTAGCCGCGAAGATTACCTAGCCTTTATTAGCACCGCTGCGCATGAGTTTGTTCATACATGGAATGTTAAAGCATACCGCCCTCAAGGTTTAGTGCCGTACGATTACACTAATATGAATTACTCTAAACTGCTTTGGATTGCAGAGGGTTCAACAAGTTATTTTGAAGATCATTTAATGGTTCGCTCTGGTATTGAAACCACAGATGAATTTTTTAAAGTGATGAGTAAAACCATTAATCGTCATTTACAAACACCGGGCCGTGAAGTGCAAAGCGCAAGCGAAACAAGCTTTGATAAATGGATTAACCAAGGTGGCGATCATGCACGTAACTACAGCACTAATATTTATTCAGAAGGTTCATTACTTTCATTAGTTTTAGATATCGACTTGCTAGAAAAAAGCCAAGGTAAAATAAGCTATCGCGACGTACACAAAGCACTTTATAACAATCATAAAATGCCAGCTGGTTTTACAGATGTAGATGTACTTAATATCTTAAAAGATTTAACAGGGCGTGATTACTCAAGCTGGTGGCAAGAAAATGTTGAGTCGCCTGCAAGTATTAACTTTGACGACTTACTTACTAAAGTAGGCTTGAAATTTGAACGTCCTGAAAAAGCAAAAGCCCTTGCAAGCATTGATGCTACCGCTAAAAACACGGGCGAGTTACTTACGTTAAGTTACGTTCGCCGTGGTGGCAGTGCGTGGAAAGCAGGTTTAACTACCGATGATAAAATTGTCGCTATAAACAAACATCACGTAGGTAAAGATTTAAAAACCAGCTTAGAAACGTTTAAAAAAGGCGATAAAGTAACCATTGACTATCTTCGTCGCGATGCTCTTGAAAGCTTAACATTAGTATTATCAGAAGATTTTGATAAGCCTAAAAAAGTAGTTGCTGATAAAGAGGCAACGCCTGAGCAAAAAGCACTATTCAAAGCATGGATTGGCGTGGAACATCCAAATGATGTGACAAAAAAATAAATTCAGTTTTTATAGCGTTTAAATATAGTTAACAATTATTAAAAA
>NZ_WTKW01000525.1:0-1955 GCF_011378745.1 Pseudoalteromonas sp. Z1A6 | reverse complement strand
AAACTGTAAAAAATTTCAGTGATTTGTTTAATTAAAGCTTAAACCTAAACTTAAGTAAAAGGATCAAATAAAAAGCCATTATAAAAATGGCTTTAGATAGGTTGGTTGGGTTTATCTTTGTGTTAGTTGTTGGTTTATTTCTTCAAAGATACTCGCGTCGTCTATGGTTGAAGGTATTTGTAGCTCTTCGCCATCAACCAGTTGGCGCAAATTTTTACGCAGTATTTTACCCGAGCGTGTTTTGGGCAACCTATCTACGCTAACTATATTTTTAAGGCACGCAATAGCGCCAATCTGATTACGAACACTTAAAACAAGCGCTTGTTCTACGTCGGTACTTGAGCCCATAAAATCATTTTTAAGCACAATCATTCCCATAGGGAGTTGTCCTTTAAGAGGATCGTTTACACCAAAAACAGCGCATTCGGCAACGGCGGGGTGCGCAGCTACTATTTCTTCCATTTCGCCAGTAGAAAGCCTATGTCCTGCTACATTTATAACGTCGTCGGTTCTGCCCATAATAAATAGGTAGCCGTCTTCATCAATATAACCACCATCACCAGATAAATAATAACCTTCGTATTCATTTAGGTAGCTTGCTTTAAAACGAGCGGTATCTTGCCAAATGGTTGGAAGGCAACCCGGTGGAAGGGGCAGTTTAATTACCACGGCGCCTTGCTCGTTAGCTGCGCATTCATTGCCATCCATATCCAATATTCGCACATCAAAACCTGGAGTAGGCACGGTAGAGCTGCCAGGTTTTGTTGCTAAGTACTCAAGCCCTACAGGGTTACAAGCAATAGCCCAGCCAGTTTCGGTTTGCCACCAATGATCGAGCACTGGCAGTTTGGTTTTTTCTTTAAGCCACTCGTAAGTGGGAGGATCTAACCGCTCGCCTGCTAAAAATAAACGTTTTAAGCTTGAGGTATCGTATTGATTAAAACCATCGGCATTTGGATCTTCTTTTTTGATTGCTCTAAAGGCGGTGGGGGCACTAAATAATGCATTTACTTTATACTCTTCAACCACGCGCCAAAATGCACTGGCGTCGGGGGTTTTAACCGGTTTACCTTCATATAATACGGTCGCGCAGCGATACATTAGCGGCGCGTAAACTATATAAGAGTGCCCAACTACCCAGCCAATGTCAGACGCTGCCCAAAATACGTCGCCGGGCTTCATACCATAAACGGTTTCCATGCTGTATTGCATTGCCACTGCGTGACCACCATTTTCGCGCACTACGCCTTTGGGTGTGCCTGTCGTGCCTGAGGTATATAAAATATAAAGCGGATCGTTACCATTTACAGGCACCGGATCTGCGATTGCAGCTGTTTGCATTGCCTGAGTCCAATCTATGTCTCGTTTAGGCTTAAGAGTGGCGGTGACTTGTGGACGCTGATAAATAACGCAGTGTTCTACTTTGTGCGTAGCTAAGTCTATTGCGTTATCAATAAGTGGTTTGTATTCAATAATGCTGTTTACTTCAACACCGCATGAGGCGCTAAGTATAAGTTTGGGCTTGGCATCATCAATGCGTACTGCTAATTCGTGTGCAGCAAACCCACCAAATACCACCGAATGAATAGCACCAAGACGAGCGCACGCCAACATACCAATAACAGCTTGTGGGATCATTGGCATGTAAATAACAACGCGGTCGCCTTTTGTAACACCTAACGATTGTATTACGCCTGCAAATTTAGCAACTTCTTGTTGTAGTTGTGAGTAGCTATAAGTTTGCTTTGTATTAGTGACTGGGGAGTCGTAAATCAGTGCAGTTTGCTCGCCAAACCCGGCAATAACATGCTGGTCTAGCGCTAAAAAACTGGTGTTTAATTGCCCGTCACTAAACCAATGATAAAGCCCGTCGTCGTCTTGTGTGTATGCTTTTGTGGGGGTTTTATACCATGGAATATTTTTACTTTGTTCGAGCCAAAATTGGGCTGGGTTTT
>NZ_WTKW01000524.1:723-1984 GCF_011378745.1 Pseudoalteromonas sp. Z1A6 | reverse complement strand
GAACGCGCAAGCAAACGTATTATTGAACGCCACCAATCACAAGATGGGCTGGGCGAAGAGTTGATAACTCAGGACTTAAAACAAAAAGAAAAGCTGGATAAAAGTGCAGATAAAATCACCGAGTTTTTAGCCACTCACGAAGAGAAAACAGGCAGTAAAGGCAAGCCAGTTAAAAGTAATATTACCGACCCCGACAGCGCGAAAATGACCACCTCAAAAGGCACAATTCAAGGCTACAACGGCATCGCGATTAATGACGATAAACACCAAATCATCCTACAAGCACAAGCGTGGGGCTCAGTGGGCGAACAACAAACTCTACAGCCAGCCGTTGCACAATTAAAACAGCAACTCGATAAATTGAACACTGATAAACCCAAAGACGAGCACACGATTAAATTCACTGCAGACAGTGGTTTTAACAGCGAAGTAAACCTTGAATATATGGCGAAAAGTGGGTTCGATAGCTACATTGCGGATAACCAATTTAGAAAACGAAATCCGCTGTTTAAAGACAGCGAAACATACGAAACAGAGCAAGAAAAGCGTCGATTAAAACGCAGTAAAGGCAAGCCACGATTATTTACCTCAGACGATTTTCATTATGATGAAGCAACCCAAACATGCCGCTGCCCAGCAGGTAATGATATGTGGCGAAGTGGTATAAATGTAAAAAGTCACAATCAGCAATACACGCGATTCTGCGGTTACTTAAAAGACTGTAAAGCGTGCCCGCTACAACAGCAATGTATGCGAAAGCCGCCTATTAAAACAGGGCGACAGGTGCAGTTTATAAATAATGAATCACGCAAAAAGCTGAGCTATGTAGACAAAATGAAAGTAAAAATAGATAGCCCCATAGGGCGACGACAATACAGTAAGCGATTAGGCTGTATTGAGCCAGTGTTCGGAAACATTACAGTGAATAAAGGGATGAATAAATTGACCTTACGGGGTCAAACGAAAGTGAATGCGCAATGGCAACTGTATTGCCTTGTTCATAATAATTAACAGTGACACCCATCCTAAATTTTGATCTTTTTAAAATTTAAGGCTACGTTTCAGTTAGTACGAAAAACGAGCAGGGTGTCTTATGGCAATTGCAAGAAAGCGTCAAGTAAGTTTGGTTGATACAAAATACTATCACTGTATTTCACGGTGCGTTCGTCGTGCATTTTTATGTGGGGAAGACCGTTTTACTGGTCAATCTTACGAGCATCGACGAGGCTGGGTTGAAGATAAACTACTTGAATTAGCTAAA
>NZ_WTKW01000524.1:0-713 GCF_011378745.1 Pseudoalteromonas sp. Z1A6 | reverse complement strand
AATTAGCGAAGGTATTTTGTATTGATGTATGTGCTTATGCCGTAATGGGTAATCACACCCATTTAGTACTGTATGTAGATGATAAGAAAGCAAACAGGCTGAATGATAAAGCGATTGTTATTCGCTGGCATAAACTCTGTAAAGGCACATCGTTAACGCAAAAATATGTACAAGGTGAAAAGCTAAGTAAAGTTGAACTCATCTTTTTCAATCAAACGGTTAAACAATATCGCGAACGTTTAGCAAGTATCAGCTGGTTTATGCGGTTACTAAATGAAGATATTGCCCGCAGAGCAAATAAAGAAGATAACTGCACAGAGCGATTTTATTCGCTGCCATCCATGGCGCTCACCCTTCGGGCCGCCTAAGGCGTTCAAAGTTGTTCCATACAACTTTGTGGGAAGGGCCTTTCCTTAAAATAAAAAGTAATCGCAAGCATTACTAGATGAAGCAGCACTTGCGGTCTGCATGGCCTATGTAGATTTAAACCCCATTAGAGCTAAAATGGCTAAAACACCAGAAGAATCAGATCATACAAGTGCCCAACAACGCATAACACACGCAGAAGAAGGTAAACAACCAAAACAGTTACTACGTTTTGCAGGCATGCCACGTCAGATTATGCCTAAAGGGCTGCCGTTTGAGCTTAAATCGTACCTTGAACTCGTTGAGTTAACAGGGCGAATAATACGAGAGGATAAACGCGGGCACAT
>NZ_WTKW01000523.1:0-2003 GCF_011378745.1 Pseudoalteromonas sp. Z1A6 | reverse complement strand
TAGAATATAGGCTTGAGTCTGTATATACATCGAGTAACAGCTGCTCTGCAGTGTATTGCAAAATATTCTCACTCTGCCATTGCTCACCTAATTTTTTTGCTTCTGACAATAGCTCTTTATCTTCAATGTTATTTATTTTTAATTGTTTGCTATTTTTGATTGTTGGGATAGTTATCCAAAAGTCCTTAACCAGAAACTCCATTGGCGGCATTGCTTTAAGGCATGTCAAATTTTTACTGAAACTACTTTTCAGTAGTTCTAAATTTTTATAACCTTTCCCGCCTTGTTCAGGTAGGGAATCTAAAGCTTCGATTTGCGTGGTTAAGACATCGTATTCCGACCATGGGAAAGCCACTTTATCAGTCTGTTTTACAATATTAAAAACAAGTAAATTACGAATATCAAAGCTTTCATTACCTTCATGTAGCCAAGTGATAGCAGATTCAGAATGCGCAAATAATTCACCACTCTTTTTTAGAGCAGCCCAATTTTTAAAGCTATTATGTAACTCAATTTCTTTTATATCATTATTATTTTCTCGAAATACTTTAGGTTTTATAACACGCACTAATTGAGATAACTCGCGTGCTGATTCTGGATCAGACCAATATCTTCTAGCATCACGGTTATGGCATAAAAAATAAAAACGATTTAGGAGCTCTTCTCGGTAATTTTTATATGTTACTTGCTCTTCATCATCCCAAATACTGAGCTTGGGTAATATCCTTTCAATCGAAAACAAACCTATACGCATAGAAGCAGGAAACACTTTCGTCAAATATGCTGTTGTAAGCTCTTTGCTTAGCTTTTGACCGTTTTCTTTTAATTGCTCATCTTCTGTTAAATTATCATAAGCCTTTTCATCAAAGTGTGTTTGAGTCATATGTTCATATAACTTAATATCACCGCTAACTATAGGTATCAAATACGGACATCCTAAAAAGCGCCTTACATCATCAACAACTTCAAACGCTCGATCTAATGCCATATCTACATCATCAATAGTTACAACAATTGCATTGCATCCTAAAATAGCTATTGCGGACTCAACAAAAAGGTGAAAGTTATTCTCCAGTTGTATCCCTGAGCTATACTTAAGAACCTTATCAATACCCGTTAAGCCATTAAATTCGACGTTTTTACCCATAGATTCTGCGAGTTGCTTCAAGCTCTTGTGGAAAGTTTCTCGTAATTTTCTATTTCTCTCATCACAGCAATTATTTTGACTTAGCTTGTCACTAACTACTTGATAAATTTGTGCAACTATCACATTTGAAAAAGAGTCATTTGCCATCAACATAGTAGGATCTATTACATCTAAAAAATAAAGCTCATCTTTTTTAGTGCTTCCAGTATCCCACATGCTCTTACTATTTCGTAAAAAAACAGTCTTACCTGTTCCTCTGGGGCTACTAACCAGAATCGCATTATGAGATAGCCACGTTTTTTTGTGATTAGAATTTGAATTACTACTTCTAAACTGCTTATATTTTTTAGCGTCACTCAAGATCGATTCTAAATCACTAATTAACTGTTGTTTTGCATATATTTGCCATAACTCGCCATTTGCACCGTCAGCATAATCATCCCTGTATTCTTCTTTACTTATGTCTAAAATATAATTAGTTGTCATTATTATTTCCTTAATCCTTTAACCCAACTTAATGCTGCATTACCGTAAATCTCATAATCTTTAACAATATCAATATGAGCTTGTTCTATTGATAATTCATATAATGTATATAACCTTTTAACTGCTTCATCTCTAAATATTACGCCTGATTTATACTGACCATAGATTACTTGTACCTTCTGGTAGGCTGTCCTATTTCTTGACCAAGCTCTGGTATAACCAAATTTACGATTTATTGAGTAACTAGAGATAAAAATCAAAACTCCAAATACAAAAAACAAAGGTAAAACATCGCCCCAGTCAAAAACTAAAAGCGCTGCAATCGGCAAAATATAAAATATAGCTAAAACTACACTTACTAAGTTTCCTT
>NZ_WTKW01000522.1:0-2016 GCF_011378745.1 Pseudoalteromonas sp. Z1A6 | reverse complement strand
TTTTTTTATTTGTAAAGTACTATAAATGAATGATAATTAAGCATAACAAGGTCTATTCACCTTTACCCTAATTACAAAAATACAAGAGAGCCTTATGTCAGGATTACGCCAATTTTCTTTTCCCGCTATCCAGCTAATGGCAAATTTAAAATACAAAACTAAAATCAGCTTAATGTTTGGAATTTTACTCGTTCCTCTCGCACTTAGCTTGTTTTTTTTAGTCTCATTATTAAGTGAAAGTATCGCTGTTTCAAAAATGCAGCAACAAGGTTTAAAAGGCTACAGGTCAATACTCTCAAATCAAATGCAGGGGGAAGCAAATCAAAATATAAAAATAGCTCGCTCACTCGGTTTTGATATAAAAGACGATCAAGCAAATGATGTACTTGAACTTGTTTCTATTCAGTCTAACTTAGCATTAGATAGCCAGTTAGCTAGTGCTTACGTAAACCGCTCTTTAGTCACGCCAATTCCTGCACTTATAATGCAAATAAACTCGACAGCGCAAAGCGCAAATACTGTTTTGGCAAGTAATCGTTTTACGCCAGATACGTTTATAGCACTTTCAAATTTTAGTAAGTCACTTCCTTTATACGAAAAACAACTCGATAAAATACTCAATGTAGCCACCAATGCAGACAAATCAGTAAATAAAGCGCTCATGCCCTCGTTAGATAATTTACACAGTGCTGTTGGCGCATTTAAAAAAGCGATAGATGAAAAACTACTTGAGCCAGACGATATTTTATTAACTCAATCAGAATTTACTAAACTAACAAACAATGTTCACAGCAGTATTAATCAACTTGTTAGTAAGAGTATTCCAACGCTTGAGAGCCTTATTGAAGCAAAACTGCAAACTCAACAGTGGACTCGAAATCTTGTTTTAGCCGCTTCATTGATTAGTTTGTTATTTGCATTTTATTTAATGATTGGTTTTTATTTTGCAGTTGTTGATACCATTAATCGCTTTGCTGATGCAGCGAATAGA
Source organism: Pseudoalteromonas sp. Z1A6 (assembly GCF_011378745.1). Classification (NCBI taxonomy): domain Bacteria; kingdom Pseudomonadati; phylum Pseudomonadota; class Gammaproteobacteria; order Alteromonadales; family Pseudoalteromonadaceae; genus Pseudoalteromonas; species Pseudoalteromonas sp. Z1A6. The sequence continues at coordinate 1,025 of NZ_WTKW01000522.1, read as the reverse complement.
GCCGCGAATGGCGACTTAAATGCCACTATCGATTCGAGCACTAATGATGAAATGGGAATTATTGCATCGCGCTACAACGCATTACTTAATGCATTTTCACATTTATTAATTGATGTTAAAGCAAGTACAGAAGAGCTATGCGGCGCAACTAAATCGCTATCACATGCGAGTAGCCAAACAAGCAATGATGTTTCAAAACAGCAAATCCGAGTAAATGCCATTTATAATGCACTCAGCGAAATGGCTCAAAACGCACTTGCAGTTGAAGAGTCAGCCCATCAAGCAACGCTTACCGCGCAAGATGCTGCTGCGCATGTAAAACAAGGTTCAGACAATACAATGGAGCTTGCTAAATATATGCAAGATCTACAAATTGAATTTGCAGAGAGCCAACAAGCGCTCGATAAGCTAGCACAAGATAGCCAAGAAATTAGCAAAGTAAGTAAAGGTATTAGTGAGATAGCCGATCAGACAAACTTGCTTGCACTAAATGCCGCTATTGAAGCTGCACGAGCTGGCGAGCATGGTCGAGGCTTTGCCGTTGTAGCTGATGAAGTAAGAACTCTTGCTCAGCGTACACAAACACAAACACAAGAAATTCATCAAATTATTAGCTCCTTACAACAAGCATCTGACGACACTCAGCAAAAAATGCGTTCAAGTGTTGAAAAAATGGAGCAATCGGTAAAAGCAGCCAATCAAACCAATGAAGTATTGCAAAGCGCAGAGCAAAGTATGGGCGACATTAAACATCAAGGTGAAGTTATTGCAGAGCGTGTTAAACAGCAGTCAAATGCGACAACACAAGCATTAAATGATTCGCAAGAGGTGAGTAATTTAGCAGATCAAACGCTAACATCAGCTCAATCAACGCTGCAAGATGCACAGCAGCTAAGTCGCTTATCTAATGATTTAACCAAATCAATGCAGTTTTTTAAATCTTAAGCGTTAACTACAACTCACAAAAAAGCCGCTAAATAAGCTGTCTCTTGATCACAAGTCTGGCTCAAGAGATTTTGCTAAAT
>NZ_WTKW01000521.1:0-2025 GCF_011378745.1 Pseudoalteromonas sp. Z1A6 | reverse complement strand
AATTTGTGCAGGCTTTTTTGTATTTTTGTTAGCTATTAAGACAAAAATGCAAACTTGAAAACAAACAAGGCTGTTAATATCCAAACACTAATACTGACTTGATCTTGCTTACCGCACAAGACTTTAACCGCCGTATAAGATATAAAACCAAGTGCAATACCGTGCGCAATCGAAAACGTTAATGGTGTCATTAGTAATACCACAGTAACAGGAATTGCATCGGTCATATCATCCCAGTTTACAAACTTTAAATTTTGCAGCATCAGAACAGCGACATATAAAATAGCGCCTGCCGTAGCATAAGCCGGTACCATTTGTGCAAGCGGTGCAAAAAACATCATTAGTAAAAAGCAAATGCCTACAACTACAGCTGTTAAGCCAGTACGTCCGCCAACAGATACACCAGCAACCGATTCTATATACGATGTAGTCGTAGACGTACCTAGCATCGCACCTGCAATTGTTGCTGAGCTGTCAGCACTTAATGCGCGCCCTAAACGAGGCATGTTACCTTTTTCATCAGCTAAACCTGCTTTTTGAGTTACCGCAACTAATGTACCCGAAGTATCAAAAAGATCGACAAACAAGAAAGCAAAAATAACACTCATCATTGATATATCAAAAGCGGCTGCAAAATCTAGCTGCATAAAAGTAGGCATTATTGATGGTGGCATAGCCATAACACCGTGATATTCAACAAGCCCCAAACTTAAAGCAATGCCAGTCACTAATAAAATACTAATAAGCACGCCACTTTTAAAATCGCGGTATAAAAGCGCTGCAATTACAAAAAAGCTTAATATAGCCAATAACGGTCCTGGAGAAGTAATGTCGCCCAACTGCACTAATGTTGCCGGGCTTGAGACAATAATGCCTGCATTTTTAAGGGCAATTAATGCTAAAAAAGCACCTATACCCGTTGCGATTGCTCGCTTGAGCACCAGAGGTATGGCATTAATAATCCACTCTCTGACTTTAAATAAGCTTAAAAACAAAAATATACAACCCGACATAAATACAGCCCCTAACGCGGCTTGCCAGGTATAACCCATTCCTAATACGACACCATACGTAAAAAAGGCATTTAGTCCCATACCAGGCGCTAATGCTAATGGATAATTAGCCCATAAACCCATTATAAAACAGCCTATCGCAGCTGCTATACATGTCGCTACAAATGCAGCCCCTTGATCCATCCCAGCCTCTGCGAGCATAGCCGGGTTTACAAATACAATGTATACCATAGTTATAAAGGTAGTTAGGCCAGCAACGCATTCGCGTTTAACTGTTGAATTATTTTCGCTCAGTTTAAATAAGGCTTCGAACATAATAAACTTGTGATAGTAAAAAGTGGCGAGATTTTAACATAAAAATTATCTTTTACAGGACATTTTACCTTGCTATATACTAAACTGTTAGAGTAGTTAAAATAATAAATGAACCAATATGCTTAAAACAACACCTTGTGAGCAAGACTTAGAGCAACAGCTAGATAATATTTTAGGTTTTGTTACTCAACCCGAAAATACCTCTGTGCCCGTTGATAATAAAAAAGATGAGCAAAGTACGTTAAATAAAGCCCTATATTATTTAAAAAATAATCAAGCTCCATTGGCTGCAAAATGGATGCGACTTGCTGCAATGGCGGGAAACCATAGAGCACAGTTTTATTTAGGTTTATTTTTTGTGAAAGGTGAAGGCGTGCCACAAAGTGTATTTCATGCTGTAGCTTGGTTAAGCTTAGCAAGTAGCCAAGGGTACGCCCCTGCCACTGCAGCGGTTACAGATATACGCAAACATATCGAAACTAAGCGATTTAAAGATGCTCAGTGTTATGCGGCAAGTTTGTACGAACAAATCCACCAACTCCAGTTTTCTCATATGATCCCTCGCACGAGTGAAAACACATAAGCTAGCTATGGCAGAAGTACTGTATGCAGTGTAAAAAAATACTGTATATGGTTACAAAGATAATCCTATACAGTATAAAACCCCAAAATGAAGACACTACGAAAAAAATTATTT
>NZ_WTKW01000520.1:0-2037 GCF_011378745.1 Pseudoalteromonas sp. Z1A6 | reverse complement strand
TTTTATGAAAGGTAATATTTGAGAAGGTAATTATTTTAAAAGTAGGTATTTTTTACACGTTGTTTATAAGCAGGCCCATAAATTAAGCTAGCACTATTTATCCACTCAAAATAAGCGAGATAGCCTACAAAAATTGACTCATAGATTAATAAGCTAATACCTATCCAGCTTGCAGAATTACATAAAAAATAACGCTGACATCTACCCTAATTTTATTGTTGACGTAGGTCGGATAAATGGCGAAGCCATGCCATCCGACAAGTAATTTATAAACAAAAATAAGAGTTTATTGTGTTGGTAATTAGAATTGATGACATCCTAATTTTTTATTGAAATGTATTACTCATTTATCTCCCACCATTACCTTTCTAACAATCCGTTATGATCAAAACCTGGTGGTAATGGCTTAAAATCATCTCCATCAGATTGATAATGAAACAACCTTAATTTCCCAATATCTAGGTCAGATGAAAGTATTGAACAATTATCCCCACCTTTAACGTATAACAGCACTTTCTTTTCAGTTTTACTTGGTTGCAAAATACAAGATCCACCATACTGTGAAGTATTTGATTGAACCGTGAAACAATGAAGATCTCTTACTGTCGACTCTAAAATATGTTGATAATAATTAGTGTCTTTATTAAAAACACAGGCTACTAATAAATCTAATTTAGACTTAAATAAAATTCTATGAGTAATATCAGATAATTCAAAACAGTTGTATGTTGATAAACTTAAACCTTTCCAACTAACTCTATGGTATGAATACTTTTCACGTTTAGGCTCAACAAGTCTTAAAGTTTTAAGTAAGGACTTCTCTGCAGGAGCATAATGATTTTTAAGTCTTGGTATAACTGTACAGGAGTTATATTTACCATTGGATTGAAAAGGTAACACCTCAATAACTAAGTTATAGGCTGTACTATCAATAGTCCAATGCTCTAGTCCAAATATCAGTCCTATTTGATTAACTCGAGCGAAGTGAACCACGTTAGGTAGCCAAGCGACAGGTATCGATACTTCAGGAAACACTAATAGCTCTATATCATCTTTGACTGCTGAGTTTAACATACCATTAAGGTTATTCAGCCTTTCCCTGCTGAGGTTATTTGGAACATCAGTTCTAATTGCAGCTGCAATATCACTTTCATTTACAACAAAGTTAGCTAAAGCAATTTTCAATGCTTTTATATTTTGATTTGCACCAATTTTTAAGTGCCTGGTTTGTATTTTTTCACTTGAGCTACCATCTTCTTTAATAGAAAAATCACTAATCGAATTGCCAGTTTCAGTGAAATACCTGTCATCCAGTCTATCAATCCAAGAGTCAACTTGAGAGCCATTATTTAAATGGTTAAATAACTCGAAGGTCTGCCATTCGTCAAAATGAATAAAACGAGGCGTAAACATAACCTTCTGAGAATTCAAACTGAGGTTTTTCGAACTCAAAATAGACTTCTGACAAGCCAGGTCTCCGTTATAATCCGTATAATTTGCTAAAGGCCAGGCAACTAAGTAATGTTTAAATAAATTAGCAAGGCGGAATTTTGCGGCGTTAAAGTACAAATAGCTATTATCAAGCTCTTTTTCTAAACTGTCTTTTTGTCTGTAAAAATATGAGCCATGCTCTAGGGATGGAATATATTCAATAGCATCATTACTTTCTGGTTCTCGAATATCCAATGCCGCAATAACAATACTGAATGCTAAATCGTTATAATCATTAATGTCTGTTCGTAAGCGATTAACAAAGGGGGTTTGAACTTGTTTATTACCAATGTCAGCGGCTTCAATGCGACTAATTTCAACTTGCAGGTCGCGATAAAATTTTACAGCTATGGAATATTCTTTAAGAACAATGGCAAATTGATAGACTTTTTCCCATACCCTAAAAAAACGTAAAATATTTTGTCCCTTAAACAACTTAGTAACTTCTAATAAGATGTCTACTTGATTGTTACCTGTTGAAGCTTGGGATAATGATATTTGTTTAGATAGAAATTGAGATAATGAACCTTCATTTTCAGTTGCTTT
>NZ_WTKW01000052.1:0-16774 GCF_011378745.1 Pseudoalteromonas sp. Z1A6 | reverse complement strand
TTAAAAAGCTTTTATTATTTTTTACTTCAAGGGTACTTTGCGGCTCAATGGCAATAATATCAAAACGGCTGTTTATATGATTACTATTTGCAGAATCTAATAGAATTGCATAAGGCAAATGTGAAAAATGCGCAAAAACGTCAATGCAGTTTTGTGTTATGCCTAATTTAATACAATTTTTTTTATTGTTTAGCATTTACTGCCCCTTTAAGAACTGGCTCGAAACGGGCTGGGAGGGTATCATAAGTCAAATTTTTTGGCAGCACTAAGCTGTAAAAAACAGTGCAAACCACCGTCACCGGTTTGATTTAGATTACGCGACAACGCGTAACGGTAACTTAAGGAACCACTATGAGTACAATTTGTCAGCAAGACTTTATTGATAGCATTGAAGATGCATTGCAATATATTTCGTTCTATCACCCACTTGATTTTGTTCAAGCTCTCGAAAAAGCTTACAACAAAGAACAAAGTAAAGCGGCTAAAGACGCCATTGCACAAATTTTAATTAACTCACGCATGTCGGCTGAAGGCAAGCGTCCACTTTGCCAAGATACCGGTATTATTACCTGTTTTGTTAAAGTAGGTATGGATGTTAAGTGGGATAAAACAGATTTAACCGTTCAACAAATGGTTGATGAAGGTACTCGTCGTGCATATTTGAATCCAGATAACCCTTTACGTGCATCTATTGTTGCAGACCCTGCTGGCACGCGTAAAAATACTAAAGATAACACGCCTTCGGTTGTGCATATTGATTTAGTAGCGGGTGGAAAAGTAGAAGTAATGGTTGCAGCTAAAGGCGGCGGCTCTGAAAACAAAAGTAAAATGGTTATGCTAAACCCGTCTGATGACGTTGCTGAATGGGTAGAAAAAACATTACCAACAATGGGTGCTGGTTGGTGTCCGCCAGGCATGCTAGGTATAGGTATTGGTGGTACGGCTGAAAAAGCGGCAGTGATGGCTAAAGAGTCGTTAATGGACCCGGTTGATATCCATGAACTAATGGAGCGCGGCGCAGAAACGACTGAAGAAAAACTACGTTTAGAAATTTTTGACCGTGCTAATAAGTTAGGCATTGGCGCACAAGGCTTAGGCGGTTTAACAACGGTTGTTGATGTTAAAATTAAAACGGCTCCAACGCATGCTGCTTCAAAACCTGTAGTAATGATCCCAAATTGCGCGGCAACTCGCCATGTACATTTTACGCTTGACGGTTCTGGCCCTGCGAATTTAAAAGCGCCTAAACTAGAAGATTGGCCACAAGTAACATTTGAAGTGGGCGAAGGCACTCGCCGTGTTGACTTAAATACACTGACTAAAAAAGATGTTCAAGAATGGAAAATGGGCGAAACCGTTTTACTTTCAGGCACTATTTTAACAGGTCGTGATGCAGCGCATAAACGTCTGCAAGATATGATCAATTCAGGTGAAGGTTTACCAAAAGGCGTAGACTTTGATAATAAATTTATTTATTACGTTGGACCAGTAGACGCGGTACGCGATGAAGCAGTTGGTCCTGCAGGCCCTACAACAGCTACTCGCATGGATAAATTTACCGATATGATGCTAGAAAAAACAGGCATTGTAGGCATGATTGGTAAAGCTGAACGTGGACCTGCGACTGTTGAGTCTATTAAAGAGCATAAATCTGTTTATTTGATGGCTGTAGGCGGCGCAGCTTACTTAGTATCTAAAGCGATTAAAAAAGCACGCGTAGTTGCTTTTGAAGATTTAGGTATGGAAGCTATTTATGAATTTGAAGTAGAAGATATGCCAGTGACCGTTGCAGTAGACAGTGAGGGCGCCAATGCGCATACACAAGGCCCTGCAATCTGGAAAGCTAAAATAGAAGAGCTTGATAGCAAGCTAAAATAACCTAAGTTGTGTTGTTAAAAGCGAGCCTGGTGCTCGCTTTTTTGTTTTTTAGATATAGCTATGATCAGGTTTGCACATCTGACCAGTTGTTCTAAATCATCATTTTTTACTGTAAACCTATAGAATATAGCGCTTAGCGGGCAGTTAGTACTTGTATATTAAACTTTACATATAGCAATGCCATTACGTTCACGTAAACGTAAGTTAGTGTGGTTTTTATATTTGCAGTTTTTAAAACTGCCTAATGATGATTTTATGGGTTTTTTATCTGTATAAAGGTTTTAATTTGATTATTTAATCTAAGAGTCATGTTTTCATCGGTTTTATCATCTGTGAGTGTAGCGAACTCTAATATGAAGTGATAAAGTCTCGTCAATTTCCAGCGCGCATACCCTCTCACGGGTTAACTATTTCGGAGTATTTTAAGTGGCTGTGTTTAATCGAGTTGAATTTGATAACCATGAACAAGTAGTTTTTTGTTCTGATGAAGAGTCGGGTTTAAAAGCAATTATTGCTGTACATAATACCAATCTAGGTCCTGCTGTTGGCGGATGTAGAATGTGGGATTATGCGAACGACGAAGATGCCGTTTACGACGTGCTACGTTTATCAAAAGGCATGACGTATAAAAATGCAGTAGCGCGCCTACCATTTGGTGGCGGTAAATCTGTTATTATTGGTAATGCAAAAGAAATTAAATCTGAGCAATTATTCCGTGCATTTGGTCGTCAATTAGAGCGATTAAATGGCAGCTATTACTCAGCAGAAGATGTAAATATCACATGTGCTGATGTCGCTATTATGAATAAAGAAACTAATTACGTACTGGGCCTTGAAGGTAAAAGTGGTAACCCATCGCCATTTACAGCATACGGTACGTTTTTAGGAATTAAAGCAGCGCTACAGCATCAACGTGGTCATCAAGATTTTGCAGGTGTGAAAGTGGCCGTTCAAGGTTTAGGTGCTGTTGCTTATGGTTTATGTAAACATTTACATGATGCGGGTGCTGAACTGTTTGTAACTGATATTAACCAAGCAGCAATTGACCGTGTAGTTAATGATTTTGGCGCCACTGCAGTTGGTATTGATGAAATTTACGACTTAAGCGTTGATGTTTATGCACCATGTGCATTAGGTGCAACGGTTAACGACTTAACGATACCGCGTTTAAAGGCGACTATTATTGCAGGCTGTGCTAATAATCAGCTGGCAGAGTCTCGTCACGGTGAAGTTATTCGTGAAAAAGGTATTTTATATGCACCAGATTACGTAATTAACGCCGGTGGTATTATTAATGTTTATTACGAAACAGCGCCAGAAGGTTACAGTGCAGCAGCGTCTAATAAACATGTTGAAGGTATTTTTAATACGTTAACTGAAATTTTTGCCCGTAGCGAAAAAGAGCAAAAATCAACGCATTTAATTGCCGACGAATTAGCGCAAGAGATCATTAAAAACGGTCTGTAATCTAAGTTTGAATTTATATAAAGGTGTGCAATTGCACACCTTTTGTTTATCTGTAAGTTAATGCAATTATTACTGAACAGCGGTACACTTTATTTTTAATTTTGTGCGGCAAATTATGACTCCCTCAACTTCTCTCATGCAGCCTATCGATTTAGATAATTGGCCTAGAAAGCAACACTTTGAATTATTTAAACACTTTTCTCAGCCTTACTTTAATGTGTGTGTGCGTTTAGATGCTCAAGCACTTTACGACTATTGCAAAACCAATCAATTTTCTTTTTTTCAAGCGTATGTATATTGCACCTTAAAAGCGTGCCATGAGTACGATTCAATAATGCTACGTATAATAGATAATCAACCATGGTTACTTAATAGTGTTCGCGCAAGTGTGGTTGAGTTGTCTGAAAACGATACGTTTGTTTTTAGTTATTTTAACAGCACAGGCGAGTTTAAAGAGTTTGCAAATCATGCAAGTGGCGTAAGCAAAAAAGCGAAATTACAGCCGTTATTTTCTGATGCATTTGCTCAAACAGAAGGGCAGGCTGATTTAATTCATATATCTGTTTTGCCGTGGCTGAATTTTAGTGCGTTTTCGCATGCATTTAGTGAAGGGCAGAGTTTAGGCATTCCTAAATTTGTATTTGGTCAGTTTGATAAACACACAGGCACAATGCCTTTAGCTATCGATGTACACCATTCATTAATGGATGGTTTGCACGTAGCGAAATTTATAAGCACATTGCAGGGTACATTTGATACCTTTTGCAAAGGTTAACTTTAAACACATCAGTAACGGCAGTGCAAAGCAGTAAACAATTTATAAGTAATCTATAAGTAATCTATAAGTAATCTATAAGCAATGCGATGTGAATTACTTTATATTCAAATACATAACCTTGTATGCTTGAAAAACACGTGTGCTGGACATATTTATATACCATACCTTAGCTCAGGAAATCCCCATGATAAATGGACTGTTAATTGTTGTTTTAATTCTTTTTGTGGTGATTTTCTGGCGTTGGCCATCAATTCAAAACCGATTATGGCGCAGTAAATATAAAGACTTTGCTTTAAATTCGCAGCAAAAAGATATTTTACTGCGTTGCATGCCCATCTATAAAAAAATGACCGACGCCGACAGAGAAAAATTAGAGCGACATATTACGTGGTTTTTAAACGAAAAACGCTTTGTCGGTTGTGATGGCTTAAGGCTAACGTCTGCAATGAAGTTAATTGTTGCCGCCGATGCGTGTGTATTAGTACTTAATAAACCGTGGCCGTTATATAGAAATGTAAAAGAAATTTTATTATATCCAAGTGCTTATTATGCTCCGCAATCAACTCGCGATAGTGCAGGACTTGTGAGTTACCATAATACGGTAAGACTAGGCGAGTCATGGCCTGGCGGCACACTCGTTTTAAGCTGGCATGATGTACTTGAGGGTAATCGTTTACCAAGCGATGGACATAACTTGGTATTTCATGAGTTTGCGCATCAACTCGATCAAGAAACAGGTAAAACAACGGGTACGCCCATTTTAAAAAGCTCAGCAGATTACAAAGAGTGGGGCAGGGTATTTAGCCGCGCCTTCACCCAGTTAAAAAGCCATGTTGCCTATAGCATGCCGCATGTTATTCACAGCTATGGTGCGACTAACGAAGCTGAGTTTTTTGCTGTACTCACCGAAACCTTCCTCGAAAAACCCGCAGAGCTTCGCCGATACGATCCTGAAATTTACAGTATGCTAGTTAATTACTATCAATTTGACCCTATTGTTTGGCATTAAACCTACATAAACCGCGCTTTATCATATAACGCTGGCAAGTTGCGTTTGTTTTTGTTGCAATCATGTGAAATAGTTTTTACTGCAACAATAACAAGAGAGAAACGCATGAAAAAAATGCTTCATACAGTATTGGCGCTGTCGGTGTCATTAGCGATAGGGCAGGTAAATGCCGCTGAAAAAGACGAAAAAAAATGGCAAGTAGATTCACCTAAGGGGCAATTTGTTGACGCTGCAATTAGCGTTGAGCAGGGCACATGGATGAATATTGATGTAAGCCCTGATGGTAAAACCGTGGTGTTTGACTTACTTGGTGATATTTACACTATGCCAATGAGTGGTGGTACAGCCACCAAGCTCACCTCTGATATTGCATGGCAAATGCAACCACGCTTTAGTCCTAATGGCAAAAGTATTGCGTTTACCTCCGATCAAGGTGGTGGCGATAACATTTGGATAATGGACTTAAATGGCGAAAACCAACACGCAGTTACCGACGAAACTTTTAGATTACTAAATAGCCCTGCATGGAGCCCTAATGGCGACTACTTAGTTGCGCGTAAACACTTTACGGCTAGCCGTTCACTAGGTGCCGGTGAAGTGTGGTTGTACCACAAAGCCGGTGGCAAGGGTGTTCAGCTTACAAAACGTGAAAATGATCAAAAAGATTTAGGTGAGCCAATGTTTTCACCTGATGGTCGTTATGTATACTTTTCGCATGATGCAACACCCGGTAAAACCTTTCATTACTCAAAGGATTCTGTAGCGGGCATTTATAAAATTAAACGTTACGACCGCGAAACGGGTGAAATTGAAACTGTAATCGATACGATGGGCGGTGCTATTAGGCCTACACCATCACCAGATGGTAAAAAACTGGCGTATATAAAGCGTGATGACTTTCAAACTAGCTTGTATTTATATGACTTAACCAGCGGTGAGCACACTAAGCTTTACGATAAGCTTGAGCGAGATATGCAAGAAACATGGGCTATTCATGGTGTATACCCAACTATTGCATGGACACCCGATAATGAAGAACTGGTATTTTGGGCTGGTGGTACAATTCACAAGCTAGATGTTGCAGACAAATCTGTAAAAACCATTCCTTTTAAAGTGCAAACCACTAAAAAAATTCAAAAAGCGGTGCGCTTTACACAAAACTTAGATACTGATGAGTTTGATGTAAAAATGCTGCGTAATGTGCAAGTAAGCCCAGATGGCGAAGCGGCAATTTTTGAAGCGCTTGGGCATATTTATAAACGTGATTTAGAGTCGGGTAAAATTAAGCGTTTAACAAAGCAAACAGATCATTACGAATTATTTCCACAGTATTCTCGCGATGGTAAAAAAATTGTGTACACCACATGGGATGATAACAAGCAAGGGTCCGTAAAGGTTGTGTCTGCACGCAGTGGCCGTGGCGATACCATTACTACGCAGCCAGGCAAGTATGTAGAGCCAACGTTTAGTCCAGATGGTAAAACGGTTGTTTATCGTAAAGCCACTGGCGGCAGTATTTTAAACCCTAAGTGGTCACTTAATCCGGGGGTTTATAGCGTAAGCGCTAAAGGTGGTAAAAGTGAGCTTATTTCAAAAAGTGGTTATCAACCACAATTTGGAGATGCAAACGATCGTGTTTTCATTATGAGTCCTTGGCCAAAACCAACGCTTAGCGTAGTAGAGCTTGAAAGTAAAAAAGTTCGCAAACTATACGAGTCAGAGCATGCGACAGAATTTAGAGTATCACCAGATGGGCAATACCTCGCTTTTGCTGAGCGATTTAAAGTATTTATAACGCCGTTTGTTCAAAGTGGTAAAACAATTAATATTGGGCCTAAAGACAGTCAATTTCCAATAGAGCAGTTATCGGTTCGTGCTGGTGAAAACATTAGTTGGAGTGCAAAGAGCAACAAACTTTATTGGACATTAGGGCCTGAGCTTTATCATGCAAGCCTTGAGGGGATGTTTGCTATTAACAAAGCCGAAGATACCGACTTTAAAGTGAAAAGTGGCGATAATATTGGTTTCAGTAAAAAAATGGCAGAGCCTAAAGGTATGATTGCGCTCACTGGTGCAAAAATTATAACTATGGATGGCGAAAAGGTTATTGAAAATGGTGTAATTATCACTGATGGCAAGCATATCAAAGCAATTGGTACAGCCAGCGATATAAGCATTCCTAAAGGTGCTGAGGTTATTGATGTAACAGGCAAAACTATTATGCCTGGTATTGTTGATGCTCATGCACATGGCTCGCAAGCAAGTGATGAAATTATACCTGAGCAAAACTGGAAAAACTTTGCAGGTTTAGCGCTGGGTGTAACTACAATTCACGATCCATCAAACGATACCTCCGAAATATTTACCGCAAGCGAAATGCAAAAGGCAGGCATGATTGTTGGCCCGCGTATTTTCTCAACGGGTACTATTTTATATGGCGCAAATATGCCAGGTTATACGTCGCATATTGACTCGTTAGACGATGCTAAATTTCATTTAGAGCGCCTTAAAAAAGTAGGTGCATTTAGTGTTAAGTCGTATAACCAGCCACGCCGAGAGCAGCGCCAACAAGTTATTGAAGCAGGCCGGATGCTTGAAATGATGGTAGTACCAGAAGGCGGCTCATTATTACAACATAACTTAAGTATGATTGTAGATGGACACACAGGTATTGAGCATTCAATCCCGGTAGAGCACATATACGACGATATAAAGCAGTTATGGTCGCAAAGTGATGTAGGTTACACACCTACGCTTGTAGTGGCTTATGGTGGCATTTGGGGTGAAAATTACTGGTACGATAAAACTGATGTGTGGAATCACCCGCGTTTAAGTAAATTTGTGCCAAAAAATCAATTATTACCACGCTCTATGCGCCGCATTAAAGCGCCCGATCATCACTATAATCACTTTAATAACGCACGCGTTGCTGCTGAACTGCAAGACTTAGGTGTTTTGGTTAACTTAGGTGCTCACGGTCAGCGTGAAGGCTTAGGTGCACACTGGGAGATGTGGATGTTTGCACAAGGCGGAATGACACCGCTTGAGGCTATACGTGCTTCAACACTCGATCCGGCTAAGTATCTAGGTCTTGATAAAAACGTAGGCTCACTTGAAGTTGGCAAGCTTGCTGATTTAATGGTTATAGATGGCGATCCGCTTAAAAACATTCGAGATTCGGATAAAGTAGATTACACCATGATCAATGGTCGCTTATTCAATGCCGAAACAATGAATGAAGTAGGTAAAAAAGAGCGCGAACCACTTTACTTCGAAAAGTTATAATTTATTTTGATCTTTTGAAAGCGGCTACATAGCCGCTTTTTTAGCTTTGTATTATGTGTTTTAGCAACGCAGTGCTTGGCATAACAAGTGTTTGAGTATGCATAACACGTGCTTGGCATATAAGCCCTTCTTTTAGGATAAATAATGTTTGTGCGATATTTTCGGCTTTAGCTTTATTATTTTTTAGCTGAGGAGTGGCAAGTAAAGCATTTAATATAATTTTAAGTACAGCTTGTTTGTGTGCTTTACACTGTATTGCAATAGTATGCGCTGCGAGTGGATATTCTGCTGCTGCGTTTATAAAGAAGCACCCATTAAAATCGCCCAATTCCGGCACTGCATTATTAAACCAGTTCGTTAACCCTTTAAATAATCCATTAGCAACGTCAAGGGCATTTTGTTTTTCACAGATTTGTTCTAGCCAATTATTAAAATTTTTATCACGCGTGGCTAAGCAAGCAAGTATTAGATCATCTTTGCTGGCGAAGTGATTATAAAGCGTTTTCTTAGCGATACCTGAAACGGCTAGAATTTCATTAATACCCACAGCATGTAAGCCTTTGCTATAAAAGAGATTAAGTGCTGTTGTAATAATTTGCTCTCGTTTATTCATAAAACCCCTTAAATATTAGCTGAAAGATATCTTGACACAAGTAGACAGACTTGTCTATTAAATAAAAGTAGACAGGTCTGTCTACTTTTATTTAAGGATTTAGCATGAATATTGAAGATATTAAATTAGCCTGTGTTGCTGGCTTTTTTTCAGCGCTAGTATTGGGTTTTTTATCTTGGCTGAATAATATAGGAGGCTATGGACTGTGGTTAATGGCACCTTTTGGCGCAACGGCAGTACTTGTATTTGGTATACCAAATAGCCCATTAGCACAACCAAAAAATGTGATTTTTGGTCATCTTTTAACAGCATTTGTGGGGATCGTTTTTGTAACTTATGTTGGTGACGGTAGTGTATCTATTGCATTAGCCGTTGGTGTTGCAATTACACTCATGATGCTCACTAAAACAGTGCATCCTGCGGCGGGTGCTAACCCTATTCTGATTATTGTATCTGGACAAAGTTGGGACTTTTTAATTATGCCAGTATTAGTCGGGACGATGTTCATTGTTATTTGTGGCTTTGCTGCAAAGTGGTTACTGTCTTCTTCGGTAAATAACGCACATAAAAAAACCGCTTAACGCGGTTTCTTTTAAAAATCATAAATATTGATTAAACAACACCGCGCGGTAAGCGACAGTCATGATCTTTACGAGCTAAAATTACAATCCAAAGTTCTTCCGCTGTGTAACCTTCTTCGTTTTCGGTAACAACAGTGAATGGCGCTTTTTTCTGTGCTTTAACAGGCGCAGCTGCTTTTGGTTTTTTCGTTTTAGTTGTTTTACCAGAGTTTAACTTTTTAGTAAGCTCTGCTACGTCAGCTAGGCGTAAATTTTTACCGCCATCAATGCTGTACCAACCAGGTTTAGTTGTGATTTCAGGTTTTTTACCATTGGCAGTTTCGTACGCTGCTTCAAAGGCAGATAACACTTCTGTTTTGTCTAGTTTGCTCATCAGAGACCCTATACGTTGTGAACACAGATAAAGAAGAGGTATTTATACCTATTTTAAAACAGTTTTTCAATTTTTTGCGATTTTCCTTCCATTTTAGAGCTATAAACGCCAAAATTTGCACAAAATTCAGTGCTAAGTAAGGTAAGTTATATGCAACGTAGAGAATTTAACCAACTCCTAAATGACATTTTAAAACCTCAATTAATTAAAGATTTTTGCCCAAATGGCTTACAAGTTGAAGGTAAAAACGAAATTAAAAAAATTGTGACGGGTGTAACCGCAAGTCAAGCATTAATAGATGCTGCCATTGAGCAACAAGCAGATGCTATTTTAGTTCACCATGGATTTTTTTGGAAAGGGGAATCCCAACCAATAACGGGAATGAAAAAGCGTCGTATAGGTGCGTTATTAGCACACGATATTAATTTATTTGGCTATCACTTACCACTCGATATTCATCCAGCAGTTGGCAATAACGCGCAACTAGCAAAGTTATTGGATATTGAAATTGAAACAGGGCTAGAGCCAACTTCAAATAGCGTAGCAATGAAAGGGCGTTTAAAAACACCATTAAGTGGTGAAGATTTTGCAGATAAAATTGCAAAAGTGCTAAATCGAACCCCACTCACAAGTTTAGTACGTTCAACAAAAATTGAAACCATTGCACTGTGCACCGGTGGTGGGCAAGGGTATATTGATTTAGCTGCAGAGCAAGGCATTGATGCCTACCTAACAGGTGAGGCATCGGAGCAAACTATTCATAGCTCTCGTGAGCAAAATATTGATTTTTTTGCAGCTGGGCACCATGCAACAGAGCGCTATGGCGTAAAAGCTTTGGGTGAGTTGCTTGCTCAAGAACATGGCTTTGACGTCACGTTTATAGATATAGATAACCCTGTTTAGTAGTATCTGTTTCTTAGTGAAAAACTAAAGCGCTTCTGGGTTTGCCCAGCGGCGCACTGTGATCCATGCATTTCCAATTACTTCATGAGCATACTGCGTTACTACCATTAAAGCCTGAGCATTAGGTATAAATTGTTTATGCCACGGTAATACAGCAAAGTTATGGTAATCAGTGGCTGCGGTTATTACTTCAATACCTTGAGCATTAAATAAGTCTTTGGCGCGAGGCATGTGCAGCACAGATGTTACTAGCGCGACTTTAAAATCAACTAATTTAGGTGCTAATAATTTAGCTTCTGCTGCGGTATCCATCGCTTTTGGGTTTTGGAATATACGACTCTTATTAACACCTAAACTAATTGCCGTTTGATACATAAGCCCGCTATTAGTGGTATTTTGATAACCCCCGCCTGACACTATAAGCTCTGCATTAGGGTAGTGCTTTGCTAGCTTTACACCTTCTACTAAGCGCGTTAGCGCACAATTGCCTAATTGATTATTAGCACTGAGTGCAGGATTTGGGTTTATATCGCAACCTAGTACAACTATTTTGTCTATTTTTGGATGCTTTAGGGTATTAAATGCAAGCGACGCAGGTTCATTATTTTGGATAATTAAATTGGCGATAAAGGGTGTGCTCAATGCAAGTAATACAATTAAGCTTAAAGTAGATAAGAAGAGAGCTGATTTGCGGCCTTTAAATGCGAGTAGGAGCATCAGGCACGCAAATAAACCAAATAGAGGCAGTGGCATAAGTAAGCCACCAATCATTTTTTTAATAACAAACATAAGAGTTAAACGCTGTAGAGTTAATTACAGCGATATTACTCATTATATTGATGATTATCGACCGTTATTTAGCTTACACGTATTTAAAAAGTGACGATAAACAGGGTTATCTTTCATGTCTTTTTTCATCGCTAAATACATAGGACGAGTAAGGCCAAGAGCGCCCAAAGGAATTGATTTAATTAAGCCTTGGCTTTCATAAGGTGTAACTAGCCAATCAGGTAAAGCGGCAACGCCCATGCCGGCACTTACTAGTTGAAAAATAAGTAATCCTTGATCAACCGTTTTTAACGTACCGTCAAAACGTGCATTTTGAATGAAATGCTTAAATATATCTTGGCGTTCACGCGGGATAGGGTATGAAATAATAGTTTCGTTTTTTAAATCAAGCGCTGTTACATACGCTTTTTTAGCAAGTTCATGATCCGGTGTCACAATAAGCTTCAATTTAAAATCAAATAAGTGCGCGTATTCTAATGTGTCGGGTTCACGTATGTCAGATGTTAAAACTAAATCGAGCTCATCGCTTAGTAAGTCAGGAATAGCGTCGTAACTAAAGCCGCGCTCGTAATCAATTTTTATATCAGGCCAAAAGTTATTAAATTCTTTAATAGTAGGCAATAACCAATGAAAACATGCATGGCATTCCACACTTAAACGCAGTTGAGAAATAGGCTGATTTAAGCTTTCTTTCAAACGGCATTTAGTCGCTTCCATTTTTGGTAATATTTCGTGAGCTAATTCAAGTAATAGCATTCCCTGAGGGGTAAAGCGGACTGGTTGAGTTTTACGCTCAAATAATTGGCAATCTAATTTATTCTCTAAATCTTTGATTTGATGAGATAAAGCAGACTGTGTCAAAAATAACTCTCGTGCCGTATTAACCAAAGATCCTGTTTCTTTTAGGGTTGCTATGGTTTTTAAATGTTTAATACCAATCATCTTTAAAAATTCTCATGGGAAAAGTGAGTTCAGCTCAGATTAACCACATACTACGCCTATACAAAAAACGTTTCAACGTCTAGATGGCTAAAAGTTTGCGATTTATTGTGGTTTATTGCAGTTTGTTGCTATGAATCGCGAAAATATTAGAATTAGTAACGATAAAAGTCATTCAAAAACTGGTTTGATGAGTTTTAGATGAGTTTGCTTCATGTTGTATTTTAAGTATATCGATTGCGGTGTGCTTCACCTCAGTGTGAATTTTGACTATATAAATAACTGTGTGGGGTGGGGAATGGTTACTTTAGGTTGTGGTTTAAAAACTAAAGTCATTTTGCTTTTTAGCTTTAGTTTAGGTCAATGGATGAGTATATACGTAATACCTAAGCCAGCGACCAACTCGCTGGCTCTTTTATAAGGGCTTATTAATAAGTAATATGGCTTCTTTGGCTGTGACCGGTTTTGACTTTAAAAAACCTTGGCCATAGTCGCACGCGGTGGATTGTAAAATGGCTAATTGTTCAAGTGTTTCTATCCCTTCAGCAACAACCTCAAGTTTTAATGATTGCGCAAGTGATAAAATGGCTTCAACAAGTGGGTTGGTGGAATCTTGTAGGTGGTCAATAAAGCTTTTATCTATTTTTAAAATATGAATAGGCAGTTGGTGCAAGTAGCCCAGTGCTGAATAACCCGTTCCAAAATCGTCAAGGCACAATTTTACTTTTAAAGGTGAAAGACCTTCTATTATTTGAGTGGCGAGTTCTAGATTTTCTATTAAGCCTGATTCGGTAATTTCTAAACATAAAGAACCCAGAGGTAATTGGTATTTATTATAAATAGAATGTATTTGCGCTACAAAATCGAGGCTTGCAAAATGTCGTGACGATACATTAACCGTTACTTTCAAAAAGCGATGACCTTGCTGGTGCCAATTAGAAATCTGCTGAGCGGCTAAATCAAGTAAATGTAAATCAAGATTTATAATTTGCCCTGTAGTTTCAGCTATCGGTATAAAGTCATTAGGTGGTACAAATCCTTTTTTAGGATGATGCCAGCGCACAAGTGCTTCAAATCCGACAACTTCACTTGTGGTAATTGTAAAAATTGGCTGAAAATAGAGTTCAAATTCGTTGTGTTCTATACCGTGTTGCAAGTCGTTTTCGATATCGGCATGGGTTTTAAGTTTTTTACGCATCGTGTTATTAAAAAACTTAACTTGTCCACGCCCGGTGGATTTTGCTTCATACATAGCAGCATCAGCTTGTTGCAGTAATATATAAGCTTGATCGTTTATGTTGTCGGTATAGGCAATACCAATACTAGTAGAGGCTTGAAGTAAGTGGCTATCTACATTTAGAGGTTTTGCTAATGCGCTTTTAATTCTGTTTAAAGCTTCATTAACTTGGTTTTTATGTGTGATATTTTCCATGAAAATAGCAAATTCATCACCGCCTAAACGAGCAAATGTATCGGTGCTTCGTACTGTACTTTTAATTAAGTCGCATATTTTTATAAGAAAATGGTCTCCGACCTCATGCCCCAGCGAATCATTAATACTTTTAAAACGGTCAAAATCTAGATACAGCAGGGCATGGCTAGTACTTTTTTTAGCGCGCGTTAAACGTAAAATAGCATGCTTTATTCTCTCAATGAGTAATGAGCGGTTAGCAAGGCCGGTAAGCTCGTCATGCAATGCTTTATGCTCGAGCTCTTGTCGGGCTAGTTGTCTATCAATTGCCATACTTATTTGACGACTTACGTAAGTTAGAAGAGCGCTGTCGTGTTTGTTGTATTGCAGTGTTTTATCGTAGCTTTGTACAACAATAACACCGCTTATACGATCACTTGTTTTAAATGGAACACCCAACCAAGACTCTGATTGTCGACCTATCATTTTAAAATCACCGTTATCAATATGACTTTGAAAGGCATCTTTATTGAGTAATAAGGTTTGCTCTGTTTGCAGTAGGTAATATGAAGCAGTGTCTTTTAGCTGTTCTTTAGATATTTTTTGATGTGTTTTAGTGTTTATGCCTTCTTCGACTATATAAACAAGGTCAAGTATATCTACTTTTTTGTCATATAAAGCGATAAAAAAGTTATCAGCACGAAGTAAGTTATTGATAATTGAATGCAAGGCTTCAAAGAAGGTATCTAAGTCGTTAGCTTTGTAGGTTAGGTTAGCTATTTGTAATAAGCTATTTTCTAATTTTTGTGCGTTGTTAAGTTGCTCAACTGTTTTTTGTAAGTTATTTACCGTATTTACCTGGTTAATTTTAGCACTGAGTAAGTGGGCAACTGTTGTAAGAATTTCAAGGTGTGCGTTTGTAAAGTAGCCTTTAATAGGGTGCTCACAATCAATAACACCTAAAACTTGTTCTTTATATATAAGAGGGACGCATAGTTCTGATTGGGCAGGGCGCTCATCTGCGATATAACGGCTATCTTTTGTTACATCATCGATAACTACGGCTTTACCAGTAGTTGCAACAGCTCCAGTAATTCCTTCACTAAAACGTATTACTTTACGTTCGGCTTGATATTTGTCTCGGGCGTGAGCAATACCCATCGATGCAACTTGATTTAATGTATAAGCATTGTTATCGGCAAGGTAAATAACGCAATCAACAAATCCTAAACGGTTAACAACGTGCGTTGTAACATACTCAAATAGCTCGTCTAGTGTGTCTAGTTGCAATAAGCTTGATGAAAATTGATTAATAATACTCAGTTGATCAGTTTTTATCTCAAGTGCTCTTGAGGCATTATTTTTGTAAGACATAGGCAATTTATATTATTCTTTTTATTTTTAAATACGTAGCTAAGTTAACCTAATCTTAGATTTTGTACAAAATAAAGCGATGAGTGGTTTTAATTGGCTGTAAATTATTATGACGAATGACTTTAATTAATTGTAAGTAATAACAATGGCTAATCCCAATTGAATTGGAGTATTAAGCTTTAATTACACAACTCGGTAATGTCATCAACATATGCATTATTTTTAATAAAATCTTTACTCGAAAACATCATATGCCTATGATCGGATAAATTCAGCCTTGGAACAAAGTAATGACAAGCAATAATACAAACTCTGTAACAACCCTTACTATCACTCGCCCAGATGACTGGCATGTACATTTACGTGATGGCGACCAGCTAAAGGATACTGTACGAGACATTAGCAGATACATGGGTCGCGCTATTATTATGCCAAACCTTGTTCCGCCGGCAACATGTACTGATACCGCTCTTTCTTATCGAGAACGTATTATGGCAGCAGGCCCACAAGGTGCCTTTGAGCCTTTAATGGTACTTTACCTTACTGATAAAACGACACCAGATGAAATAAAGAAAGCAAAAGCAACGGGTAAAATAGTAGCTGCAAAATTGTATCCTGCTGGCGCTACAACCAATTCTGATTCGGGTGTTACATCAGTCAAAAATATTTACCCGGTTTTAAAAGCAATGCAAGAAGTAGGTATGTTGCTGTTAGTACACGGAGAAGTTACTGATTCATCAATCGATATTTTTGACCGTGAAAAAGTATTTTTAGAGACGATTTTAGGGGATGTGGTAAGTGACTTTCCTGAACTTAAAATTGTACTAGAGCATATTACAACTAAAGATGCAGTAGAGTTTGTAGTTAATGCACCTAGCAATGTAGCAGCAACAATTACAGCTCATCATTTACTTTATAATCGTAATCATATGTTAGCGGGTGGAATTCGCCCACATTATTACTGTTTGCCAATCCTCAAACGTAACATTCACCAGCAAGCATTAATGGCCGCAGCTATAAGTGGAAATAAAAAGTTTTTCTTAGGAACTGATTCTGCACCACATTATAAAGATAAAAAAGAAGCTGCTTGTGGTTGTGCTGGTGCATATACGGCTCATGCCGCTATTGAGTTATACGCTGAAGCATTCGAAGACGCAGGAGCTTTGGACATGCTTGAAGGATTTGCAAGCCACTTTGGTCCTGACTTTTATGAGTTGCCGCGTAATGCCGATACAATAACATTACAAAGAAAACCATGGGACGTACCTGCAAGTTATACCCTAGGCGACTCTGAAGTTGTGCCTATAAAAGCAGAAGATACTATTGATTGGTCTGTTAAATAGTTAATATTTTATATTTAAACCAAAAGCCGCT